>CAIUGT010000077.1 GCA_903898755.1 uncultured bacterium
TGAATTATATAGCCGATTGTTTTACGAAATCTTGACGGAGCCCGTACGAGATTTGCCGCCAACAGAAGGCGTGAGTGAGTTCATTGATTTACGTGGCGGCGCTGAGCACGCGCGCCCCAATGACGAAGGGGTTGAAATTGTTGTGAAAGTTGAGCGAGATCGATTTCTGCCCAAGCCAGAAGGCGGAGAAATGAAAGAGATCGGATAAAAATGAAAGGATCCAGCTCACCTCGAGCTGGATCCTTCAGGCTCGGTTGGATGCGTTGAAATACTTTGCATCGCCAAGCCAGGGTTGAGTGACTCACTCAACACATTGACTATCGAATACAAAAAACAAAATGCAAGCACGTAAATGTAAATTTTAAAATAGCGCTGAAAATCAGGCAAAAAGCTTGTGTGATGGGTCATAAGTGTTTATGGAAGGAGGGTCTAAGAAAATGGCGTATTTGACTCAGGGTTGTCCGCGGCAAGAATTTTGATGCAATCTTTATTTGGATGTAAATCCACATAAGGAAGAGGCGCAATGGCTTGATTCAGAGCCAAGCCTCCTCGTCGTCGAAGTTGTTATACAGTCGCGGTGTGAAACAAATTCTTCAAATCTGCGTGCTGCTTTGCATAGCCAGTTGCGCCAGTGAGCCTGAAAAAGTGTCCAGTCCAAATTTACTTGGCTCGTGGAAAAGTGATTTTGATTCCACAACATTGACCTGCGAAGACACTGGTTTGTTCACCTTGTCGTTCACCGGTCCAAAGACACGCGCCATTGTGGGTGACTACACCTTTGATGGCAAAATGCTCACTTTTCGCAACCGCCCAGAGACTAAGTTGTGCGTTGATGAAACTGGCGTGTATGAAATTAAAATCGATGGCGCTCTGTTGATTGCCCGCAAGGTGAAAGACAATTGTCCCTTGCGCGAGAAGCAAATGGACCACTCCTGGACGCGCGTGAAAGCGGCAGGGGTTGGCTCTTCATCGGTGCCCCCGACAGAAAAATAAATTTTGGACTCAGCCATGTGATGGGCATCAGTTCATATTAATTTTGTTTGTTCATCAACTCTGTCACGACTACAAAACCAAAGCTAGACTTTGCGCATGCAAGGACGCACGCTTTTACTAGATCCACGTCTGAACAAAGCCACCGCATTCACAGAGGCAGAGCGGGAAAAACTAGGCTTGATCGGGTTGCTTCCCGACGGCATTGAAACCAGCGAGACGCACATACGAAGGGTGAACACGCAACTGGGCCACTGCACATCGCAGTTGGAAAAGTATGTGTATTTAAGCGAGTTGGCGGATCGCAACGAGCGGTTGTTCTACATGTTGCTGCGGGCGGAGCCAGAAATGTTGATGCCGATCGTGTACACGCCAACCGTTGGGGAAGCGTGCCAGCAATTTGGGCACATTATGCGAAGGCCGCGTGGCTTGTATGTCAGTTTGAAGCGCCGTGGAAAAATAAAAGACGTGCTGCGCAACTGGCCCGAAAAAGATGTGCGCTTTATTGTTGTGACCGACGGCGAGCGCATTCTTGGCTTGGGCGATCAGGGAGTGTGCGGCATGGGAATACCCATTGGAAAGTTGGCGCTGTACGCCGGTTTGGGTGGCGTGCCTCCCAACGTCACGTTGCCAGTGACGCTGGATGTTGGAACCAACAACGAAACATTTTTGGAAGATCCGCTGTATCCAGGCATGAGGCAACGAAGAATTACGGGCGATGAATACACGTCATTCGTTGATGAATTTGTGGACGCGGTGCAGGAAGTGTTTCCGCATTGTTGCATTCAATTTGAGGACTTCACCAACAAGACCGCCATTCCGTTGTTGGAGCGCCATCGCAATCGGGTGTGTTGTTTCAACGATGACATTCAGGGAACGGCGGCGGTCGCGGTGGCTGGCCTGTTCGGCGCCTGTCGCATTATGAAAAACAAAGTGCGCGATCATCGCGTGTTGTTCTATGGCGCAGGAAGCGCGGCGATTGGCATTGCGGATTTGTGCGTGTTGCAAATGACACGCGAGGGTTTGTCTGAGGCGGAGGCGTTGAAACGATGCTTCTTGATGAATTCAAAAGGTCTTGTCACAGCGGAATCCGCTGGCTTAAGCGATCAACAACGACGTTATGCGCACTCGAACACGCCCACAAAAGAGTTGTTGCAGGTGGTTGAAATGGTCAAGCCCACCGCGTTGATTGGCGTCAGCACAATGGCGAACGCCTTCACGCCGGCGGTTATTGCCGCCATGGCCAAATTGAATCAGCGTCCAATTTTGTTTCCGTATTCCAATCCCACAAGCAAGAGTGAGTGCACCGCCAAGGACGCCATTGAGCATTCGCAAGGGCGCGCCATTTTTGCCGCGGGCAGTCCATTTCCGCCACTGCACTATCAAGGGAAACTTTTTGTGCCTGGGCAGGGAAACAATGTTTACATTTATCCAGCGGTTGGTTTGGCCGTGTACGCCACGGAAGCCAAGCGCGTGACCGACGATATGTTCTTGCGCGCCGCGGAAAGTTTGGCGGCGCAAGTCACGGAAGAAGATTTAAATGTTGGTTTGATCTATCCACCTATTGCAGAAATTCATCCAACACTGATCAAGGAAGCGGTGGATGTTGCGACTTTGATTTTTGATCAAGGTCTTGCTGGCGTTGCGCGACCCAATGACATTGACGCGTTTGTGCGCGGCAAGATTTACAACCCGACGTACTGAAATGTAATTTGTCATTCATGCGCGCTTGTTTTGGAAAACATCAACTGCGAATCAAAGACGCACATCGGTTTGTCCTAGTCGATTTATTTTTTAGGTTCACGAAACGCCAGTAGTCGCAAGCCATTGATAACCACGGCAACCGTGCTTCCTTCG
Organism: uncultured bacterium; assembly: GCA_903898755.1. GTDB lineage: Bacteria > Planctomycetota > Phycisphaerae > Phycisphaerales > SM1A02 > SYAC01. The sequence continues at coordinate 2,848 of CAIUGT010000077.1, forward strand.
TGCATGATCACGGCAAGCGTGGTGCCAATCAAGCCGCTTAAAGTCAGCGGAATCAGAAGGAAGACCATGCCCATACTGACCGCGACATTTTGACGGATCACTTTGCGTGCGAAACGCGCCAAGCCAATCGCAAATGGAATGCGCTGCAAATCGTCGGCCATAAGCGCAATGTCCGCGGCTTCAAGCGCGACATCCGTGCCGCCGCGACCCATGGCAATTCCAACCGTGGCCATGGCGAGCGCGGGCGCGTCATTCACGCCATCGCCCACCATTCCAATGGCGTGATATTTTTCAAGCAGTGCTTTCACGCGGTTGATTTTGTCTTCGGGCAAAAGTTCCGCTTCGATTTCATCAACGCCAATATCATTGGCAATGGCTTGCGCCACGCCTTTGCGATCGCCTGTGAGCATGATCACAGGTCGGACATTCAGCGCGTGCAAAAGACGGATGGCTTCGGCGGCTTCGGCGCGCGGGCGGTCGGCAAGCGCAATGAAACCCAGAACTTTTTCGCCGCAACTCAACACCACAACGGTGTTGCCACTGGCGTCGTGTTGCGCCAACGCGGTGTTCATTGCGTCACTGAGTGCGGCGCCGCGCTCGCGCATAAGCCGCGCGGAACCTACTTCAACGGTTTGACCGCTGACTGTGCCAGTGACGCCTTTGCCTTTAATGGCGGTCACATTCTCGGCCGCCGCAACGCGAATTTCTTTGGCCTCCGCGGCTCGCACAATCGCGCGCGCAATGGGGTGCTCGCTGCGTTGCTCAATAGCGCTTGCGGTTTCCAAAAGTTGCCTCTCGCTCACTCCATCAGCGGTGAACATGCCGACAATTTGCGGACGCCCATTGGTGAGCGTTCCAGTTTTATCAAGCGCGATGGCGCGAAGAATGGCGAGCCCTTCCAAATGCAAGCCGCCCTTGATCAATACGCCGGATCGAGCGGCGCGAGCCACGCCCGATAGAACGGCGGCAGGAGTGCTAATGGCAAGCGCGCATGGACTTGCGCCAACAAGCATTGCAATAGCGCGCAAAAGTGATTCATCAAATGTCAGCCAACCAAAATATTGCGGAACAATGAACGCCATGATGGTGCCACCCACGACACAAGGAACATAGACGCGCGTGAACGCTTCCGCGGCGCGTTGAGTCTGTCCTTTTTGTTGCTGCGCATCCTCCACCAAAAGAATCATGCGCGACATGGTGGATTGCGAACTTGGACGCGATACGCGAATTTCAAGACTGCCATCGCCATTGACAGTTCCTGCAAAGACCTCGTCGTTGACATCTTTTTCAACGGGCACGCTTTCGCCAGTGATTGGACTTTGATCAATGCTTCCGCTGCCCGCCAAAATAATTCCGTCAGCGGGCAAGCGCTCGCCAGGACGCACCACCACGACATCGCCCACAACAAGTTGCTCCACGGCGACTTCAATTTCTTGCGCACCGCGTTTTACTTTTGCAAATTTAGGCGCAAGCTTTCCAAGCGCGCGTATGGCCTTGCGCGACTGGCCCATGGCGTAGTGTTCCAGAGCGTTTCCAAGCGAAAACAGAAATAGCAACAGTCCGCCGTCAATACCCTCGCCAATCCACGCCGCGGCAATCGCAGCAACCACCATGAGAAAATCAACATCAAGACGGGCCTTGAATGCCAAGCGAAGACCAACAACAAAAGCGTTCCAGCCCGCCACCACATATACCACTCCCAAACATGCAAGAGCAACGGCATGATTAGTGACAACCCATTCGCGCGGAAGGCACCACTGAAGAAACGCATTGTGATCGGCCACAATCCAGCCGCGCTGCAAGCACCATGCAAGTATTAAAAAAATGCCGGCGACAAATGGAATCCATAAATCATTGCGCCACCATGCGGGCGACGCTTCATTGGTGTTCATTTCTCCGCCGTGAGATTGATGCGCGCCACACATGGCGTGAAGATAGCGAGAAAACCATATTTGATTCACCTTCGTACGAATGGGGAAAGCAATTCTGCGTGACGATTGAATCAACCCATTTCTTTCATTGTCTTGCGATGGTTTAAAATTTGAAAGCCACGGCACTGATGCAATCGCTCATATGGTTAGAATGATTGACATGGACGCATTTGAATTTCCACCACCAACGCCGAGTGATCTAGGCGACCAAGAAATTGCGCGCGAGGGTGATGCGCTTGATGGCGTGCGCGTTGCGCTGCTTGTGACTGGTGGAATTGCCGCAATGAAGACGCCATTTCTGGCGCGCGCACTTCGCCGTCAAGGCGCCAGCGTGACCGCATTTTGCACGGAAGAAGCTTTGCGATATGTGGCGCAGGACGCCTTGGCGTGGAGCACAACCGCCCCCGTGATTACCAAACTTTCAGCAAGCGCTGAACACCTGAGTGACGATGCGCCATTTGATGTCTATTTGGTTGCGCCCGCCACCGCGGCAAGTATTGGCCGCATGGCGCATGGTATTGCGGAGGGGGCGGTCGGCGCCACGCTTGCCGCGGCGATTGGAAGAATGGAGCAGGGCAGGGCGAAAGTTTTGGTTGCACCAACCATGCATGGCTCCATGCACAATTCTATTTTGGTCAAGGCGCTTCGCGAATTGCACAATATTGGCGTACGAATTATTCCCCCGCGAGACGCGTATGGAAAACATAATTTGCCTGACGACGCGACGCTTGTGAAAGAGGTCGTCGACGCGGCCGTTGCGTTGAAAACTCGACGCTGATTTTTATGCGACAAACTGTATTCAAATTTCATGTCTGTGGCGCGGCAAATCACTTGAAAGGATTCCATTCATGTTTGCTTTGATCTCAATTTCGGGTCGTTCTTGGTTGCGCGGAAAAATTTCACTCACGGCTCCAGTTGCCATGTGCTGCATCATGTCGCAACTTGTTTTGTGCCAAGCGCCTGCGGAGCCAGCACAAACAACGACTTCGTCGCCGGCCTTAACGCCCACTACGGAAAAATCATCAGCTCCTACGGCCACAACCACTGACGGAGAAATCACGCCAGCCAAGGCCGATGCCGTGATTGCAACCGCTTCTCCCGCCACGACCAAGGGACCGCTTGTGTCAATCACACAGGAAACTCAATTGGTAGAGGCGCCAGGACCAACGGTGTCCCCGGCGTTTGGAAATGTTCTCGCTTTCGCGGGCGATCGCCTCATTATCAGCGGGGCGGTCATGTCCAAGCGAGTGGGCGCTGATGGACAAATTTTCACTTTCGCCTTGAAGGGTGGAAAGTGGACTTCGGTTTCGGAAATGGTTCAAGTGCAAGCAATGGCGCCGGATGAATTCGCCATTCAGCGCATACTTGGTGATCCAGAATTTTTATTGACAAACATTTATCGCAAGACCAAGTCGAGCGAAATTGTTTCATTCTCTCCAACCGAGGGACGTGAAGCATGGAAACAATCTGGTTCCATTAAGTCCCCCGCGGGAGAAAAAGTTTTAAATTTCGCCGCGGCAATGGCGCTCAGCAATAACGTTTTGGCGGTGGGCGAGGTCAGTTCGCGGCCGAACCAGAAGGATGAAGATTTTTCCACAAATCCGAGAGTGTTTATTTTTGCGCGCACCGCGGAAGGTTGGAAGGCGCAGGGCGCAATTCAGCGCGACGCGAAGAAAACGCCTTGGTGGTTTGGTATTTCAATAGCGATGGACGGCGACACATTGGCGGTTGGCAATCCAAACGCGCTTCTGCCATTCACAACGGATAAACTTCGTCCAAGTCTGGAGCCCGCCATGGTGTGCGTGTATAAAAGAACACCGGCGGGTTGGAAGGTGGAGCAAGAAATTACAAAAGCAGGCTTGAGCCAATGGAGGGGATTTGGCGCGAATATCGCTTTGCAAGGAGATCTTCTGGCGGTGCGATCGGTGAATCCAACCAATCGTGAGGATGAAATTGATGTGAATGTATTGCGGCGCGTGAATGGTCAATGGGTTTCTGAAGGCGCTCTGAATCCTGGAGCCGGCGTGACCAAAGGCAAGGGATATGGTTTTGCTTTGGCTGTGGATCATGGACGAATTATTGTTGGTGATGCGATGGCCGTTGAAGGCAGCGATGTGAATGGCCGCGTATTTGTGTTTGAACATGGCGACAATGGTTGGCAAGAAAAATGGCGTCTGGCGCCGAAAGTTTTTGTTCCGCCAAATTCATTTGGAACCGCTCTTGCAGTTCAGTGGCCATGGGTCGCGGTGGGGCGTGTCCGAAGTGAGCGACTGGGCATTGAGCCAGGTGGCGCATTGTTATTTAAATTGGACGCGCCAGCCGCCGACACCGCCGCGCAAAAGGCGAATCAAACGAAGTAGGAAAATTTATTTCCACCATCGCACGCTGAAAGCCAAAAATAACGCGCCGGCAGTCAAGTCGAATGGTTTGTCCCAACCTTTTGGCCATTCCGTTGGCGCCAATGGATTGAGCAAAATGAACAACGCGGAAAAAATGCCGCACCAAGCCGCGCTTTGATTTCGTGCGGACAGAAATGCGCTGACGCCCGCAATGCAACAGCAAGCTGGCTTCAGCCAGCCATCTGCTTCCGTGATCCAGACTTGGGTCAAAATGCCAAACTGGTATGCGCCCATGGCAAGCAGCCACGCTCCAGCGATCGCATTCACAATGAGCCACCATCGAGTCATATCCGCCTATCGGTCAAATGCGCGCTCTGGCTACACTCGCAGCAATTCCAGAAAGCCCAATGTCAAAGAAAATTCAAATTGCATTGTTGCAACACGCCGCTCTTGCAAGTGAGCCGCGTGATTCAATTCTGAAACGTGTTGAACGAATGGCGCGCGACGCGGACGGGGGTTTATCGCAACGCTTTCTGGATGGTGCCGAGTGATGAAATCTTCGCCACCTATTCCAGTTGATGTGCAGCAGTCCGCGGCGAGTCAAGGATTTGCAATGCCGGCGGAGTGGGCGCCGCTTGAATCGGTTTGGTTGGTGCGCCCGCACAATGAAAAAACATGGCCCGGTTGTTTGCAAGCGGCGCAAGCGGAATGGGATGCCTGGCGCGCGGCAATGGAAAGCGTGGTTCGCGTGCGCACCACCGATGAACTTCACGTTGCCACCAACGATTCTCGGATTCGCGATTTTGGTCCGATCTTTGTAAAAAATAAATCTGGCCAAGTGGCGGCGCATTCGTTTGTCTTCAGCAGTTTTGAAGGCAAATCCGAAGCCAGATCACTCGATGACTCCGTTCCCGACGCGTTGCAAAAAGAGTTGGGGCTTCCAATGTGGCGCCATCAATTTGTTGTGAAGGGTGGCAGCATTGATAGCAACGGCGCGGGCACGTTGCTCACTACCCGGCACCATGTGGAAAATAAAAATCGTAATCTGGAATCGGATTCGGAAAGTATTGAGCAGGCACTTCGCGAGTCACTTGGAATCACCAACATTATTTCGCTTTCTGCTGGCATTGAAGGCGACAACAACAACGGTCACGTGGACAATGTCACGCGATTTGTGCGCCGGGACGCAATAGCCGCGGTGCGCGCTGCGGAGGATCACCCTGATTACGCAATGTTGGAGGCAAATTGGAAAGTGTTGCAACAGGCGCGCGACGAGAAGTGCCAGAAGTTTGAATTGCTGGAGTTGCCAACTCCAAAGCCTTTGCATTATGAATTTCCGGCGGATCGATTTGGCTCAGGCGGGCGACGAATGCTGCCAGCGAGTCATGCCAATTTTCTTTTCGCCAACGGCGTGATCTTTGTCCCCGCGTTTGGCGGACCAAGCGATGACGTCGCCTGTCGCCTGCTGGAAAATGCGACAGGCTTGCGTGCACAACCCATTATGGCCAAGGCGTTGGTGGTTGGGCTTGGCACGTTGCATTCTTTCAGTTGTCAACAACCGCAAGCGCAATTATGACGCAGTTCGCCGCGCGAGTTACTGAGCCGCAGCCACCAACGGATACCAAGGCGGACGCCGAGATTTTTTTGGTGGAGTGCGCAAGAACATTGCACTTGTATGGCGCGCCCGCGCATGTGTTGGAGGCGGAGTTGGTGCGCACGGGATCTCGCCTGGGATTGGCCGTGCAAATTTTCAGTCTTCCCACCTACCTCGCAATTTCTGTTGGTCCACTTGATCGCCAACGCACATTTCATTTACGTGTTGATCCCGGCTCCATTCAATTAAGTAGCCGCGATGAAATGCATGTGATACAGCGCCAAGTTTTGGAAGGCGAATTGACTTGCGCTCAGGGAACGCGTGCGTTTCGTGAATTGCATTTACGTCCCAATGATTTTGGTTTGCTCTGGCAAATGCTGGCCTATGGATTGTCCGCATGCGCCGCCGCCCGTTTTTTCACCGGAGGAATTCGTGAAATTGTGGCGAGCGCAATTCTGGGCATGCTGATTGGAACCATGGTTGTTCTTTTGAATATGAAAAGGGATCGCGCCGCGGTCACCGAATTTGTCGCGGGAATTATCGCCACACTTGGCGCGTGGATGCTCTCTTGGTCATTTCCACCCATGGGCACAAACATTGTTGTGCTTGCCAGCATTGTGTCGCTCCTTCCGGGTTACACGTTGACAACGTCGCTGACTGAAGTGGCCACGCGCAATTTAGCGAGTGGCGGAAGCCGATTTGTTGGCGCGGTTATGACTTTATTGGCGCTGGGATTTGGTGTGGCCATTGGTGACAAAATTGTTGAACATCTTCCGGCCATTGAAAACGCGGTCAGCGAGCCATTGTTGCCCTGGACCATTCTTCCCGCCGCGTTCTCGATTGCCTTCGCCATGTTGATTTTGCTGCAAGCAAAAATTCGAGACAGTTTTATTATTTTATGCGCGGTGCTATTGGGCTTGTACGGCGCGCGATTTGGCGCGGTGCTTGTCGGTCCGCAACTTGGTGTTTGCATTGGAGCGTTTCTTGTGAGCTTGACGGGAAATATTTTTAGCCATGTCACCAAACGTTCTCCCAATATGGTCATTGCTCCAGGATTGATTCCTTTGGTGCCGGGTTCGCTTGGAATGCGCGGCGCGTCCGCGTTGTTTCACAATGATGCTGCAAGCGGAGCGAGTTGGGCCATTGCGGCGTTGGTTGTCGCGGGTTCTTTGGTCGCTGGACTGTTAGCAGCCAACGTTTTTGTTCCTCCGCGTCGAACTGCATAACGCGCAAGTGCTTTCACATTTTTGCGAGCGTGTTCAACACCAAGTCCAGACGGCGCTTGGAATGCGCCAAGCGATCTTGTGAAATGCGACCACTGGTTATCGCCTGCGAAAGTCCATCAATGACTTTGTATTGAACATCCAAATTTTTGCACACCAAAAGCGTGTCGCAACCGGCCATCACCGCGCGCACCGCTGCGTCGCCAATTTCAAAGCGGTCGGCGACGGCTTTCATCTCCAAATCATCTGTCAAAATCAAACCGTCAAAGCCAAGCGCGTTCCGCAGCAAACCCGTGATCACCTTGGGACTGAGTGTTCCCGGCACGTCGGGATCGATGGCTTCAAATACCACATGCGCCGACATGATGGCCGCAATATTGGCTTTGATTGCCGCGCGAAAAGGAACAAATTCAAGTTGCTCCAAACGTGCCAATGCGTGCGGCAACTTTGGCAAATCAAAATGACTGTCCATGTCGGTATCGCCGTGGCCTGGAAAATGTTTTCCACACGCTGCCACACCGCACGCTTGCATGGAGCGCACACATTCAGCGCCCAGTTGCGCCACCGTATTCGCATCATTGCTAAACGAACGATCACCAATCACCGGGTTTTTCGGATTGCTGTCCACATCCAATATGGGAGCCAAGTTCATGTTGACGCCGCACGCGCGCAATGCCAAAGCGGTGTCGCGGGTCCATCTTGAAACTTCCGCCGCTCCCATGGATCCCAACACTCGCGCGCTTGGTTGATTTGGAAAAGACGCGTCGCAAAAACGCAGCACTCGGCCACCCTCTTGATCAACGCTAATCAACACATTTGCGCCCGCCGCTTTGCGAATAGCCGCGGTGAGATGTGTCAGTTGCGTGGCGTTCTGGTAATTGCGCGCGAATAAAATCACATTACGCACGCCATCCGCCAACAATCGCGCTTCGTCCGCAAGCAGGGTGGTTCCAGCGATTCCAATGCAGACCAATTCGCATGCGGCACAGTGAGCCGTCTTTGTGGTTGAAGTCGAAGAACTACGTGTCGATTGTTCGTTCATGAATTGATCCAACACTCAATGCATCCTAGGATTTTATGAAGCGGCATCAAACAAACATAGCGAGAAATGACGGACCATCACTTGGGCATACTCGCTTAAATTTTGGTTTTGTGAAGGGCGCTACAAAAAATCATGCGTTCTTTGCGCCACGCGTTTCGTTGGTGAAATAGTTCATGGGAACAGACCACGACTTAGAAATTCAGCAATTCCAAACTCAAGTCTGAGGTGTCTGTTGTTCCATCCCCATCTAAATCAGTGATACCGCCCATACCAAATTGAATGAGCAAGATGCTGAGGTCGGACACATCAACCACCAAGTCGTTGTTGAAATCACCTTGCGGACCGCACCAGCCAAGGCTGTTGTCCGCAAGTAAGCGAACGCCATCCACGCCAGCCTCCACCACGCTTGCGCCGCTGGTATTGCTTGCCGTGAATCGCATCCGCAGCGCGCTAGAAGGATTTACAAAGTCGCCCACCGCGATCATGCGGCTCATCCAGCCCGCAGATGTTCCAATGGGTCCAACAGTTTCAACTGCCGTCCATGTTTCTCCTGCATCACTGGACAACTCCACCACCAAAACATTTTGATCCGGATTTGCCCCTGCATTATTGGTGAACCAAAGCGAGTACGCCAAATATGGATTGATGGCGTTGGTGGCGTCCATGTTTGGACTGGTCAGCGTCACGCTTCCATTGCCCACAGAGTTGCCCTCGATATTGCCCGTGACAAAACATTGTCCGCTGCCATCGGAGTCAATAAGTGGATCGCCTTTGAAACCACCACCATTTGGCGTTGCGCGGGTCCAAAGTCCCGCGGTCGCTCCAACGGAACTTGTTGTCCATGACTGATCGCTTTGGAAGTTGTCACTCCACAAAACAAGATTGGTGGTTGCCGCGGTTGCCGCAAGCCACTGTTGGGGCAACGCCGAAGGCCATGTGCAGAGTCCGCCTGTTGAACCCATTCGCGCCGAAAAACCAAACAGAACGCGCGCGCCGCAGTTGAATGCGGGGGTTGTAAACTTGTACGTTGTTCCATCAACAAGTACGCCCGTAATGATCGATGTTGTCGCGGAGCCTTCGTATTTCCAAATCATTTGGGCGGTGGCGGGTGCGGTGGCGCCAATAGGCGAAGTCAAGGTCACCACAATTTCGTCACCACCAGCCGTATTGAATTGAGCGGGCAATCCATTTGGGAATGCAAACGTCATGGATTTGCAAACACCTTTGGGATTGGCAATTGCGCTTTGCAACGCGGCAAGGTTATAACTGGTTCCTTGATTGGCACCGCCACCGGTGGTACAGCCGGCATGAGTGTGAATTCCAACTGCTTGACCTAAACCTTCAACAATCACAGGCGAACCCGAGTTGCCGCCCGTTGTGTCAACCGAATATTTCAGCGTTGTGCCGGTGTTATAAGTAAATGCACCCGTGTGTGTTTGATTCGTTTGGTTGGCGGTTCCAGTATCAACGCCAAAACCTGTGATGCGAATTGTCTTGCCGGTGAATGCAGGTGGAGCCGCGACAGTAAAAGCCGCTTGTTGTTTTTGAAATGGAGTGAGTCCGGTGTTCGAATTTGGAAACACTCCAAAGTAGCACCAATCATTGCCAACTCCACCATTGGTGTATTGAATGCTTGTGGTGTCAATGGAGTATTGATCTTGCGGAGGCGGATTTACAATGTTTCCAAAGCTGGTTGAAAGAGGCACATTGAATTGCGCAACGGAAAAACCCGCGGCAGCAGGGCAGTGACCAGCTGTAAGAAGCATGTGATTCGTATCGTTGATCATCCATCCAGTGCAACCCACCGAAGTGATTCTGCACACGCGTGGATCGACTGACGCCACTCGATCGTCCACATCACCGCACTGCGACTTGCTAATCACCGGATCGTCGCCAACTTGTGTGGTCTTGATGGTGATTGAATTTAAATCGGTATTTTTCCCAGAAATTAATTCCACAATGACGGAGTTGCCGTTGAAGTACGCGCTGGTGTTGTGCCATTGAGCAAGACTCTCCGCGGTCAAGACTTGTTCCGCTCCGTCTTCTAAACTTGTGATGCGTATGAAACTGTCGGTTTCTAAATCGTTCGCGGCTGTTGCCAGAGTTGCTCCTGATGCAAATTCCAGTCTCAACCAACTTCCTTGCGGAGCTTGAACAAGTGAGTACCACGCAAGTTTTTCCTGGTCAGCAACACCGCGTTGCATTCCAGAGGACGCGCCCACTGTTGATTCCGACCACGTCAATGGAGCATCAATGATTGGTGTGCCGCCACCCGCCATTGCCAGCGAAGGAAGCCACGCTGGCAAAGTCATAACGCAGGCGATAATTGGACCCATGGTCAAACGCATAAATTCTTTTCAATCTGGGACATAATGAACGGACAATCTCAAACTCTGTATTTCACAATAGACCCTGATTTTCAAGGTCAAAACGAAATCTTGAAATGATGCCGAAAAACAACCCTGATTGTCTTATAACTTCGTTATTTCATGCATTCTTGGTAGCCTTTTGCTTGAAAGGGTCCATATTTCAATGACCAAACAACTTCAGTCTGGGATTTCGTATTTGCCAAATTTATTCTTTTGTTTCTTCTTGTGCGCCGCTTCGGCGTTGGCGCAAACTTCGCCAGCGGTGGATACGCCCAAGCCAGCAGTGACTCCCGCAAAAATATCGTTGGCGGTTGGAGCAGTGAAAGTCACCGCGGCCACAACGCGCGCGCTTACGGATCGCGGGCAGGTCAATGAACTCGGTCGAATCACCGAAGCCATGGACTCGCAAATTATTTCCGCGTTTCAAGACACGCGCAAGTTCGATGTCATCGCGCGAAGCGACTTGGGCGATCTGATCAAGGAGCAAGATTTGGGCGCCAGTGGAAACACGGACGCCAATGATGCCAATGTTGCGAAGGCTGGGAAAGTTGCCGGAGCGCAATACATGATTGTGACATCCATCACGGACTTTCAAGACAATGTGCAAACCGCAAAGTTTGAAGGCATTGGCAAGGAAGCCACCAAGCGCATTGTGACATTGCTGTGCGTATGCAAGATGTACAACACCACGTCTGGCAAGTTGCTTGAGTCCACAAGTTTTCGCGTGGACAATTCAGATTTTGTTCGCAACGCGGAATATGTCACCAGCGAGAAAGGCGCCAGCTTGACGGAGAAAGCCATTGTGGATTTGGCTGGATTGATGTCCGCAAAAATTGCAAATCGAATCATTGATGTGTTGTTGCCCGCAAAAATTTTGGCCATGACGGATGGACTTGCCACCATCAACCGAGGCGATGGAACTGGCGTAAAAGCCGACCAAATCTGGCAAATTTCCGCCCAAGGAAAAGAGCTTGTGGATCCAGATACTGGTGAAGTGTTGGGCAAAGAAGAGGTCGCGGTTGGCTGGATGAAAATCACCGATGTTCAACCAAAATTTGCCAAAGGTGAATTGTGTGGAGCAAACACAGGCGTTGATATTGGTTGCGTTGCGCGTCTTTCCACTCGCACAACATGTCCCGCTACCGTTGAACCCGCAAAGCCTGCGCCACAGACATCGCCTGGGGCGGTGTCGGGTCGTGGCGAAATGAGTGAAGCGGAATTTGCTGTTCTTGACCATATGTCTTCAACTCAGGCCGGCACCACAAATACGCCTTCGATACCGACCAATACCCAAGCGCCTTTGGCAACAGACACGCATTCCGCCAAACCTATTTCTAGTCCGCCATACACCGCAGCCATCTTTATTAAGAACCGCTGCAAAGATATTGCGGGCGACAAAGTTTCTATTTTAGAAGACATGATGGTGGCGCGGCTTGAAGGCGCGTGCTTTAAAATTATTTCGCGCGAGGATGTCATCAACAGCCTCTCCAAGTTCGCCACGGGTGGACCCAACCAAGGAACACAAGCCACGCTGACGGGTGAGGCAAAAACAGTTCGCGACGCTATTGAGGTGTTACAAGGCGGCGCTGAACGCTACGAAGATTTGGACAAACTTCTTTCAAATCAATCTTCGGCCACCGCACTCGCGGGCAACATGGGTTGCCAATACGTGTTGATTGGTTCACTCACTTCATTCGACAACAGTGTGAAAAATTTTCAAGACGAACGCCTAGGCGTGAAGACGGAAAATATCACGTACACGCTCACTGGCACCTACAAAGTGTTGGACACATCAACCGGGAAAATGTTTGTTTCAGGCGAAACTTCCGGCGTTGAAACGTATCGCAACACGCAAAATTTGAACACGCAACTCACGCTCACTGGCCCGCTGTTCAAGCAAATTGCCGAGGGAATGTGCCAGCAATTGCTTGCCAAATGCGAGCAGCGCAAGGTGGTCGCACCCACAGACAGTGCCGCAAGTGGACTGTCGATTGTGTGCACCATGCAGGACCTGACTGTTCCGGAACTAGTCAAAAATGAAACGGGCAATTATGTGTTCACAGGCAACAACTTGAACATGCAACCCACGCAACTTTCCGCGATTGTCGAACTTGATGGCGTGGTGATTGGTTCCGCGCCAAGTCCAAACATGGCGCCGTTGCCCGCCACCGCGGGCATGCACAAACTGTCAGTGAGCCGCGCTGGCTTCAAGACTTGGCAGAAGACCATCAATGTTCGTGCGGGCGTGCCTACCGAGTTGATCATTCCATTGCAATTGGACGCGCCAAGTTATGAGCGTTGGCTGACCAACACCGCGTTCTTGCAAAATGTGAAGGAGAAGCAGCAACTCACCGACGCGCAGGTTGAGCAAATGAACGCCTTCGCCCAATACTTGCGCAACTCAAAAATGTCTGTGGATTACAAGGTGAATACCACGCAGGCGCCTGTGACTATTTATCCAGGCATTCTTGGCGGACAAATTATTCCGTGATGTCTGCATGAGTGATTTTGGTTCAACCGTTATGAAAATCGAAAAGCAGTACGTGGGCGCGTTTCATTTTTCCCCGCGTCTTGCGCTGTTGTTGGTGGCTGTGATTGCCTTGACGGGCTGTGGCTACGACTCAAAGATGAAGTCGACCATGATGGAGTTTGATCAAGGAAAATTTTCGTCCGCCGCCACGCAAATCACCCCATTGATGGCGGAATATTCGCTGCAAGATTCTGATGGAGATGGCAAGTCCGACGCGCCCATCAATGGCGTTGTGTTTTATTTGGATGGCGGAACAATTCAGCAAGCCGCGGCGCAATATCCCGCAAGCGTGGCCACGTATGAATCCGTGTGGAAGGAGATTTCTCCTTACTTGGATGAGAAAGCGGAGACCAAAGTCACCGAGGAGGTGGCGGCGGCTCTGACAAACCAAACCATTCGCACATACCGCGGAACAGGCGTGGACCGCATCATGTTGAACACGTATCAATCGTTGAATTATTTCGCGCTTGGTCAATCAGAGAAAGCCGCTGTGGAATTGCGCCGCGCGCAAAATTGGCAAACTGATTTTGTCGAAAAAAATCAAGCGCAAATTGAAAAAGAAACGAAAGCTTTTGAGGAGTCTGGAAAAAAGAATGGATACGACGCCAACAAAACGTTAGATGATCCTGGTTTTCAAGCGGTGATCAACGCCAATTACGGAACACTGCGCGAAATGCGCGGCTACAGCAATTATGAAATTCCTTATTCAACGTACTTGCGCGCGGTGAATCGTTTTGCAACGGGACAATTTGAGCAAGCGCGGACCACGTTCAAGCGCGTGGCCGAAATGTTGCCCGCGCCCGCAAACGAAGAAGCATTGAAAGATGTCGATATGGCGGGCAACGCGGCCAACGGACAGACACCTGCCCAATGTGTGTTTGTATTTGTGGAGGCTGGCCGCGCGCCTTCCTTGAAAGAGTTGCGTTTGGATATCCCATTGTTCATCGCGCAAGTTCCTTATGTTGGTGCCGCGTTTCCATTGCTTGAAATGCACAGCGAGCCTTCTGTCACTGGCTTCACAGTGAGCGCCGCGGAAGTTGTGACCAACGCCGCGTTGCTCACGGATATGGACGCGGTGGTCGCGCAAGATTTCAACCAACGACTTCCAGGAATCATCATGGCCACATTGGTTTCAAGCGCAAGCAAAGCCGCCGCCACATATGGTTTGCAGCAGGGCATGGGAAATTGGGGTTCTATTATTGGCGCTGTTTATCAAGTGGCCGCAAATTCCGCGGACTTGCGCTGTTGGCTGACTCTTCCCAAGCGCGTGTTGTGGTGCCGAGTCAATCGCCCAGAGTCGGGCGTGATTTCACTGACAATGTCCGATGGCAAAACAATTGGTCCTGTGCCAATTCCATCGGCGCCAGTCACCGTGATTCGTGTTCGTACTGTGAACGCGGGAACCGATCCAGCTGTCATGACCTTCACCATTTCAAACTCTGGATGAACTATTCTGAAAGAACGGTCGTCAAGCTTTAGGAGAAATCAACATGCCACGTCTATTTCAAATTGCCTCGCTCACTTTCGCGCTATCCGCGTGCAACACCATGAACACGGTTGTTCCAATTTCAAATGCTGCTCCAGGCACGCCAGGATTTAAGCAAGTGATCACGAACAGTTGGCTGAATTCCAAATCCAATGTCACCGATGTCAAAGAAGATGTTGTGAATGGCGACCAAAAGCGCGTGCAATTGTCGCTCTACAGCGATCAAGCAACTCCACAAAGTATTTCATATCGCTTTGAATGGTTTGACGCCAATGGCATGCGAATCACTGGCGCCGCGCAAGCCTGGCAAACGCAACGCATCATGCCCCGAGAAACCATCATCATCACTGGCATTGGTCCAACGCCAACCGCCACGCAGTGGCAACTTCAATTGCTTGACACCAATCTTCCTTTGACACAATAATTCAATCCATTTTTAGGAGCATTTCCATGAGCAGCATTCGCAATACCTTTGTCTTGACTTCGGTCGCCACCTTTGCATTGTGCGCCGCGTGCACGCCGGCGCGCCGCATTGATTCGCGCGGCAACGAGGTGATTACCTCCACCAATAAAGTGGATATTCAAGATTTTAATTTAGCGGCGGACAAGCTTGTGCAAAGCATGACGGTGTCAGGCGTGTTTGCGAAGTCGCCAAATCAGCCAGCCATTTTGGGCATCAGTCGCATCACCAACGACACATCGGATCAATTTGACACGGATGAGTTGATTAAAAAAATCCGCATCGCACTTTTGCAAACAGGCAAGGTGCAAATCAGCACAACGGAAGGTTTGGGTGGAAAACCTGAGGATCCCATGGCCAAAGGCACGAAGGACATGCGCGAATTTCAAAGCGGAAAGAGCAACGAAATGCCACGTATGACGGATTTCACCTTGACCGCCAAGATTCTTGAAAATAGCGTGAGCGCTGGGGACACCAAGCAGACTTCGTTTATTTTTCAAATGAGTTTGACCGACACCAACACTGGCAATGCCGTGTGGGAAGGTGAAGAAACCGTGACCAAGCAAGGTCAGAAGAACGCGATTGGTTTTTAGTTTTTTAAAACTGAAAAGTGGCGAGATGAATTCAGTCGCGCATTTGTTTATGATTGATTCAATCTGCAATGTCAAACGATTCTGACACAACTCCGCCAGGCAATGATCGTATTCCAGCGGATATGGACGCCACCATTCTGCCAGGAGCAAGCGGGGCATCCAATTCCAAGCCGCCTTCAAAAGTTCCAGCCGACATGGATGCCACACTTCTTCCAGGAGTGAGTGGCCCTGATAGCGACGCCACAATTCTTCCTGGCGCGCGCGGCGCCCCAATTGGCGCTGGCCAACAAGTCGCGCCCGATCAATCATTCGCGCCGCGTTTGGAACGCATTGGTGATTGCAAAGTTGAAAAGCGATTGGGCGTTGGTGGATTTGGTGAAGTGTGGTTGGCAACGCAAGAAAGCGATCTGCTCAAGCGACGCGTGGCCATTAAGTTGCTCAAGGGCGGAATGGATTCAGCCACCGTACTGGAGCGCTTTGAACTGGAGCGCAAAGTTCTCAGCACGCTGAATCATCCAAATATTTCACGTTTGTTTGGTGGCGGCGTGACAGAGGATGGCCGCTCTTATTTCATCATGGAGTTTGTCGAGGGCTTGCCCTTGGATTTGTGGTGCAAGCGCCAAAACTTGACCGTGACCGAGCGCCTTGCCATTTTTCGTCAAGTGTGTTCCGGTGTTGCCCACGCGCATTCCGTTGGCATTGTTCACCGCGATTTGAAGCCAGCCAATGTCATGGTGACGGCGGACGGCGTTCCAAAATTGTTGGACTTTGGCATCGCCAAAATTATCAATAAGGATGTGCAGGAACAGGATCGAGTGCAAGACATGCCCGGGGAAGTGGGACCGCTCACGCCCATGTACGCCAGTCCGGAGCAGTGGCGTGGAGAGCCGCTTTCCGCAAGCACGGATATTTATTCGCTTGGCGTGATTTTGTTTGAGACATTGACGGAACAACTGCCGTTTGATTTTTCAAATCTTTCGATTGACCAAATTCGCAAGATGGTGTGCGAGACTTCACCCGCGCTTCCAAGTGAAGTGTCATTTCGCACCACGTCTTCGATTGGGCAAACGCAAACTGGAATAGTCGCCACGGGCACCGCCACTGTGCCTGAGGGAAGCAAGTCCCGGTTGCGTAAAAAACTGCGCGGCGATCTAGACAACATTGTGCTTATGGCCATGCGAACAGAGCCGGGACGCCGATACGCCTCGGTGGATGCCTTGATCGCGGATTTGGATGCGTACACGGCCAGCATGCCTGTGTCCGCGCGGCCCACAAGCGCGGGATACCGCGCCCAAAAGTGGATGGGCCGAAACAAAAAGAAAGTTTTTCTCACCACCGCGGCCACCGCCGCGCTTGTGTTTGGAATTGGGTGGTTTGTGTATGCGCAAATTGCCAAAGCGGACGCCGCGCTGAAGGCGCAAATTGCGCAAAAGGAACTTGAAGCGGAAACGAAGAAAAAAGAAGAGGCGACAAGAAAAAAAGAAGAGGAGCAAAAGAAACTGATCGCGAAAGACACGGTGATTTTTGAGAGATTCAAAAGTTTGCCGGGAGATTTTGCTCAAAATCCTGAAATATCCTTGCCCATTATTGAGGATTATGAAAACAGCCTTCGCGTGAACATGAAATTGCATCCAGAAGATTCGGCCTTGCAGTTGGAGATCAATCAAAATCTAGTCAAGATGTTTACTCGCAAAGCGAAGGTCTTCATTCAAAATAAAAATATTAAAGAGGGACTTGCCTCCACGAGCGAGCAACTCGCATTGGCTCAGGCGGTATTTGAAAAAACAAAAGATGTCAAGGATCGCCGTGAACTTGGTGTCACTTTGCAATTACGTGGCGATATTTTCTTTGCCGCAAAAGATTTTCCAGAGGCGAAAAAGTTTTATCTGGAAAACATCGCGTTGCGCGAGGATATTTGCAAAGAGAAGCCCAGCGACATTGATGCCAGCCGTGATCTCAGCAAGGCCATTGCGCGATTGCGCGATTTGGCCAAGGAGCAGGGGCAATTGGACACGGCGTTGAAATATTCCACGGACATTTTGGCTTTGCGTACAAAGTTGAAGAATGAATCCAAAGGGGCGGATCCCAAAAAAATGGACACGGTGGAATACGAATGGTTGCTGGCAGGGCAGTGGCGTGCTGAAGATTTGCGAAACATGGATCGCCTGGACGAGGCGGAAAAGGAAATTGTTCAAACCTTGCCTTTGGTCAAACAAAGAGCCGTGAAAAACGAGACTGCAACAAATCAAACGCTTGTCAATTTATGGGAAGGTTTGTTGTGTGAGATCAGTCTTGATAAACAGGATTTTAAAAAGGCGTTGTCTGCCGCCAATCGAATGTTGAAAGCCACTGAAGCCAGTCTTCAATTATCCAACTCCGGAAGTCGAGAGCTTGAAATGTTTGTGGATGCCGCGGGACTGAAGTCGCTTGTGCAGGCGGACATGGGAGATGCGGAAGATTCACTTGACACAATTCAGTCAACGACGGCCAGCGCCAATCGCATGCGCGACAAGAACAAGCAGTTGAAAGGCGATGCGATTAATGACGAGCGCTTGTTGATGATGTATTCCTATGAAATGCGGGCTTTGCGCTTGCTTGGAAGAATTGATGAAGCGAAAGAGGTTGGGGCAAAGGCGTTGGCCTTGTCGGCGCAGCGACACGATGATGCGGGAGCAGGGTGGTTTGCGCCAAAATCAAATGCGTTTTCGCAATCGGCACTTCTAGAAAAGGACGCAGACGAAGCGATTCGCTTGGCAAAGGCTGGCGTAAGCGAGGCTACAAATGCGAAAGATCCACTGATTCAACTTGAGTCGTACGAAGCACTCGTGGAGGTGCTGCGAAAATTTGCATCCAAAGAAGCGGTCGCTGTGGAAATTGCCAAAGCCACGGACATAGCGAGTCGAATGAAGCGTCCTAAAGCAGATGCAATTTTGAAAAGAATTCAGGGTGACACAAAGCCCGGCAAGCCTGCCGTGCTTGCGCCCGTACCACCAGTAGTTGCACCTCAAACATCCCAGCCAAAAACACCAGCGACTCCTGCGCCAACCGCGGCTCCAAATACGCCAGTCGCCACACCACCCGCAACAACGCCACCGACTTCTCCGCCAAAACCACCAGCGACAAAAACCCCAGCTGCCACACCGCCCGCGGCTACGCCACCAGCAAGCGTGCTGCCGCCGTCAGAAACAAATCCTATATTTTTAATGTCATATTCAATCTCAATTTGAGTCAATATTTGGTCCAAGTGAATAGTGTGGCTTTGCCTGAAGAAAGTTGCCTTTCATTGGAATGAAGCCTTGGTTTCGATCGACTGAAAACGGTCTGGCATTCGAGGATGTAGAAGGAAGGCGATAGGGGCAATCGTCAAAAGTCACCAGATCCATATTTGAGCCTCAATTCTTGGGGTTGAGATGAGTTCTCGGACAATTTCAAATCAAATTTTCCTTCAGAATTCGTTTATGTCATACTCAAACTTCGCCGATTGGTGATCGGGTCTTTATGGCAAAAACCACTCGAACTCTTGATGGCTATCTCGACGCTTGGGAATCCAAGCGTATGAGTGGTGGCCGCGCCCTGACGGACGCGGAGCATGTGGTGGTGCTTGAAGTTGGCGAGTTGGTTGCGCGGTTGCGTTTGCCCGCGGATGTCACGCCAGAGTTGATGGATATTTTGCGCCGCTTTCAAAACGACGCGGCCGGCGCGTTGCAACTGTTGGCGGAGCGATTTCAAACAAGCGCCATTGAACTTGATTTGTATCGACGCAGTTGGCGCGACGTGCATGACGCGGCTTTTGAAAGATTGCTGCAACTGCGCGTGTCCGCCATGCAGTCGCGCGGGGCTGACCAGGAAAAAATTCATAATTTCAAAACCGAAATTTGTTCGTGGCGTGATCAGCTTGCTCGCACACGGCGTGATCGCGAGCAAGCCAGAGCCGATCGTGCCCAGCAAGTTGCGGCCGAGCAAGCGCGCTTGCAAGAGATTGAACAAGCGCGACAAGAAGCGCAAGCCCGCGCCGAGGCCGAGGCCCGATTTGCGCAGGAACAAAAACTGGCGCAACAACAAGCCGCGCAACAAGCCAATCTTGCCGCTCGCGCTCA
>CAIUGT010000078.1 GCA_903898755.1 uncultured bacterium
GGATGTGCTTTCGTGCGACGAAAAACAATTGACCACGGACGATGGCGACATGGCGTTGGCGGAGGTGTTGCCGCGCGACGCGCTTTTTGTGTTCGCCGAATTGGGCGAAGTGATGGAGCAGGCGCGTGGATATTGGGAGCGCCTTGATGATTCCAAGGGAGTGATCGCGCCCAACGACGCGGTGAAAGGTTTCATGGATCGCGCGGGCGCAACGCTGGCGTTCAATGCATTTTCGCGCACGAATGAACCAGCTTCTTTGGAAGTGCCGGTGCGTTCACTAAATTTAAGTGAAAGCGACACGGCCAAAGCTTTTCAAGCGCTTGTGGAATTTTCACTGGATGCGCAGTTGATTTTATTTTGCTCAACCGATGGAGACTTGTTGCGCACCAAGGAATTGGTGCAGCGTCACGCGCCAAACGCTGGTGTGGAAGTCGTTCGTCAACATTTGCACCGTGGATTTCGTTGGGAGCGCGAAGGGCAGAAGGCGCTCATGCTTATTCCAGAGCATGAGTTGCTTGGTCGCTTTGGCGTTCGGCGGCGTGGGGGCGCTGCGGTAGCGGCGGCGGGTCCGCGCGCACGCGACGCATTTTTGCATTTTGAAAAAGGCGATTATGTCACGCACCGCGATCACGGTGTGGCGCAATATGTGGGGTTGGTCACGCGCGCGTCGCTTGATCGAAGTGGTGGACCCACTGAACGCGCGAGCGACAGTGGCAACCACGCCAACGCGTTGCTGCAAAATGCGGCGCATCCAGAAATGGAATACCTCACGCTGCAATTTGAAGGCGGCACAAAGTTGCATGTGCCGGCTCTGCGCGTGGACTTGGTGCAGAAATATGTTGGAGCGGGCGCGTCCAAGCCGGCGCTGAGCCAAGTTGGTGGAAAGCGCTGGAAAGCCCAGAAAGAACGCGTTTCGGAGGCGGTGCGTGACCTTGCCGCGGAAATGTTGCGCGTGCAAGCGGTGCGCGCGGCCACGCATGGTGTTGCGTTTCCGCCAGACACACCATGGCAGCATGAATTTGAAAGCGCCTTCCCGTGGGAGGAGACGGCGGATCAACTCACGGCCATCGCAGCCACTAAGCGCGACATGGAAACATCCAAGCCAATGGATCGACTGATCTGCGGCGATGTTGGATTTGGAAAAACAGAAGTCGCCATTCGCGCCGCTTTCAAGTGCGTGGAGTCCGGGCGTCAAGTCGCGGTCTTGGTTCCCACCACGTTGTTGGCGGAGCAGCATGAACGCACGTTCCGCGACCGTTTTCGCGCGTATCCATTTCGCATTGAAAGTTTGAGCCGTTTCAAAAGCGACGCCCAGCAGAAAATAATTTTGCAGGATTTGCAAGCCGGGCGCATTGACTTGGTCATTGGCACGCATCGCTTGTTGTCCAAGGACATTCAATTTTCAAATCTTGGATTGGTGGTGGTCGATGAGGAGCAACGCTTTGGTGTGGAACACAAACAACGTTTGCTTTCATTTCGCGCCACGGCCGACGTGCTCACGTTGAGCGCCACGCCTATTCCGCGCACATTGCACATGTCGCTGTTGGGGTTACGCGACATCTCCAGTTTGACCACTCCGCCGGCGGATCGACGCGCCATTGTGACGGAAGTCTTGGCCATGTCCTCCAAGCGTTTACAGCAGGCTATTCACCGCGAATTGGCGCGCGAGGGTCAAATTTATTACGTGCACAATCGCATTCATGGCCTTGACCGCGCCGCCGAGCGCATTAAGGCGCTTGTGCCAGAGGCTCGCATTGAAATTGGCCACGGTCAAATGCCAGCGGATCAACTTGAGCAAGTCATGATGCGTTTCATGCGCCATGAATGCGATGTGTTGGTGAGCACGTCGATCATTGAAAGTGGAATAGACAATCCGCGCGCCAACACCATGTTCATTGACCTGGCGGATTTGCATGGCCTGTCGGACTTGCATCAATTGCGTGGCCGCGTTGGCCGCTCCAATCACCGCGCGTACTGCTATTTGTTTTTGCCCGAAGGTCGTCCGCTGACTGACGACGCGCGCCGGCGGTTGCGCGCCATAGAGGACTACAGCATGTTGGGCGCGGGCTTCCGCATTGCCATGCGCGATTTGGAAATTCGCGGTGCCGGCAATTTGCTGGGCGCGCAACAAAGCGGACACATTGCGGCGGTAGGGTACGAGATGTATTGCCAATTGTTAGAGGACGCCGTGGATGGCTTGACCTCGCGCAAGAAAATTCGCTCCGCCGACAATGTGCTTGACATTGGTTTGGCCGGCGCCATTCCCCGCGGCTTCATTGCCAGCGAGCGCAGAAGGTTGGAGGCATATCGCCGACTTTCTAGCGCCGACACCATTGAAGTGGTGCAGCAAGCCACGCGCGATATTGAGAACGCATATGGAAAACTTCCGGCGACCATGCAAATGTTGGTGGATTTGGCGCAATTGCGCGTGCTTCTGGCGGCCACCGGAGTGCGCTCGTTGGTGCGGCGCGACTTGGATTACATTTTCCACACCGCGCAACCCGTTGTGCTGCAACGTGCGTTCGCCAAGTCGCAGACCACCGTTCGCGTGATTGGAAAAGCAGACGCCCAAGGCCTGATCGATGTCTATGTTCGACCAGGTCAGTCTTTGAGCGATCCAAATCGCATGATGAAACTATTGCTGACGCAATTGCAAAAGATGCTGTTGGTTGTCACTGGCAGCGCCACGTGATTTCTTTTGAAATCAGCTTCGCTCAACAAAATGAAGTTGCAAATAGCGGGCGACGTAATCCAGAATGCTGGACGTCTCTGGAATTTCCGGATTGCCCGTCAACCCCATTGGTTCAAAGCGCATGCCGCGGAATCGATCGACCGCGTCGTGCGTGCTCAAGCCATGTTGCAGCGCCAAACTAAACGCGCGGCAAAAACCTTGTATAAGACCCGAAAGCGTTGAGCCTTCTTTGCTCATCTTGATAAAAATTTCGCCAGGGCGGCCGTCATGAAACAGACCAACGGTGAGGTAGCCCTCATGTCCCGCAATGCAGAACTTGTGCGTTTGACTTCGACGGGTTTCAGGCAGAATTTCGCGGCGGGATGATAGAAGCGTCATAGATTGATCCTCGACGGAAATATCCATCGGTTCAATCACCTCTTCAACTAAACTTTCTGCATGTGACATTTTTGGTTTGGGTCTCTTTTGTAGATTTGAGCGTAACGGCATCACGGCTTTGGCGCGACTCACTTGTGGCTTAAAAAAATCATTTTTCAATTTCGGAAATTCGCGGCGGCGCTTTCAAGCATCGTGGAAATCGTGGCCGGATTTGGTGCCAAACAAATTTCACCGCAGTCCATTTGCCGACGCAAGTAGGCGGATATCAAGTGAGAACTTGATTCAATTTCCAAATGGTGGATTGCGAAAAATGAGGGAAAGTCGGCGTAATTCTGCTGAATTTATGACCAAAGGCAAACTCCAATGGACAACCATGTCCCCACAGCTCGGTGTCAGTTGGTTTCAAGCGGGAGTGTCTTAGTCCTTGTCCTTCTTGGACTTCTTGCCCTTGTCGGACTTGCCAGCCTTCTCGGCTTTCTCACTCTTCTCGGCCTTAGGGGCGGCTTCCTCGTCAGACTTATCGGCTGACTTCTTGCCCTTCTTCTCTTTCTTGCCCTTGCTACCTTTGCTTTCGGAATCGTCGCCGGCTTCAGCGTCGCTGGCGGCTGTTTCCGTTTCCTCAACTTCCTCATTCTCCGCGGCGCGCTCGGCGTCGACGTTTTGTTGGAAGAGCTCAAGTGTGCGATCTGGAAGAACTTCGATATTGATTTCCGTGCGCAGTTCACGATCAAACACAATGGCGCAGGTGTATGAACCAATGCGGCGAACCGTGTTTGCCAAACGAACCGCGTGAATTTCAACAGGGAACCCGTCCGCGTGCAATTGGTCGAAAATATCGCGGTGGGTCACGGCGCCGTACAGGGCACCTTGGTCGTTCACGCTGCGAATAAGTTTGATGGTGACATCGGTCAAACGCGCGATCAACTTGGCGCGTCCTTCTTGACGCTTCTGCATTGCGGCGGCGGCGGTTGCGCGCGCTTCCTTCAATGCTTCGATTTTTTCAGCGGTTGGATATTCAGCGAGACCGTGCGGCAACAGGTAATTGCGGGCGTGTCCAGGCTTCACCTTGACGACATCGCCAACCAGACCGAGGTTCTCAACGGTGATATTTAGAAGTAATTCAACATTTCGCTTTGCCATGACGCTGTCCTTCCCCTTTGGGGAGTGAGGGTGGTCGCAACACCCAACTATGTGCCTTCTTCCACGCGGAAGACAGGCTGCGACGAGCGCCTAAGTATGGCAAAAACCCCCTTGGATCACAAGGGGGTGAAGAGTTGAACTCTTGATTTTTTACATTGACCACCCGAGAGCACACGCAAGCAGCAAAAGTGCCATAAAGCGGGGGTGCCAAATGCATTATCCAACTCCACAGTGGCTTACAGCATGTGGTTTGTTCAGGCCAAGGAATGAAGCGGGGTCAACACTTCCAACCAAGGCATGACACAACTCCACGCGTGAAGCGATCTTTGCCAAAGACAATGTGCATTCAGAAAAAGACTTAGAACGGAATGTCGGCGTCAGCAACTGCGCTGTGGTTTTCGCTTGGCGCTTGAGTTGAGCCCTTGCTGTACCCGCCACTGTTTCCACCGCCACCATTGCCGCCACCAGCGCCAGCAGGCGCGCCGATGAACTGGAAGTTTTCCACAACCACGCGCAGGCGTGATTGCTTCTTGCCTTCCTTGTCTTCCCATTGGTCAAGCTTCAGGCGACCTTCAATAAACACTGGGCGACCTTTGCTCAGGTATTGCTTCATGATCTCCGCGGTGCGGCCCCATGCTTCACAATCCACAAAAGTCACTTCTTCGCGCTCCTCGCCGGATGCTGACTTGAACTTGCGGTTCATGGCAATACCGAAATTGCCCACGCTCTGATTGCCTTGCGGCAAAACCTTGATCTCGATATCGCGAGTCAGATTACCCATCAACATTACTTTATTTAAATTAGCCATGTCATTACGCCTCCTTGTTGCGTGAATGCATTCTATAACGCCGCCACGCCAACTTTCTCATTTGTGGCGGAAGTTCTTGAAAAATAAATCGAGCCACCCAAATGGGTGGCCCGAATGTGGACAAGTGATGGGTGCGAGAAACGGCGACGCGGTTTAGGCGTCGCGGTCCATGTCGCGATCAGACATGCCAGCCTCATCGGCAGGCATGGCTCGCAAACGGCTTTCATCCATGGTTTTCTGCATGGATTCAGCGTTCATGAGCTGCTCTTCGGTCAAGTGATCCGCGCGAATCACCATGCTGCGCAGCAACTTTTCATTCAAGTTGCAATCACGCTCGATGGAGGCCAGGCGGTCGCTGACGGTGCGGAAGAAAGCCAAGATGTAGAGGCCGCGCTTGTTGCCCGCGATGTCATAGGCCAACTTGCGTTCGTCCCATTTT
Organism: uncultured bacterium; assembly: GCA_903898755.1. Classification (GTDB taxonomy): domain Bacteria; phylum Planctomycetota; class Phycisphaerae; order Phycisphaerales; family SM1A02; genus SYAC01. Next base: position 5,458 of record CAIUGT010000078.1, read on the forward strand.
GCGATGGAAAGAATTTCCGCGCCGTTGCGGGTCAAGATTTCCTTGACCAGATCGGTGGAGCCCTGCAAATCAGAGCTGGCGGATTGTGGGAAAAGAAACATGCCTTCGTAGGGGCGAGTGCGTTCAGCTGTCAGTGTTGCGTCCATATCAGTGTCCTTTCAAAAATGTGTAGTGAAATGTCGAACCAAAATTTGAACCCGATCAAGAACGTACTTGATCGGAATGATGTCAAGCCTCTCCCGCGGTCGCTCCAGCGCCGCGGCGATTAAAAGTATTCATGGCGTGCTCGAGCCCGCGCTCAGCCCAACATGCCGCGGCCTCTGCCGCTTCATCAAGTCCCGCGTCCATGCGGGGCTTTTGTTCCGCCGTGAAATGTCCAAGGACATAATTCTCCGTTGGAATTTTTCCCGGCGCATCAATGCCAACTCGCAAACGCGACCAGTGGTCGCTGCCAAGTCGGCGCGTGATGTCGGCGAGTCCATTGTGTCCACCATCGCCGCCTTGGCCACGCAAGCGGATCGCTCCGCAAGGCAACGCAAAGTCATCGGCGATCACCAACACTTCTTGAGCGGCGTCAAGTTTGTGGAAGCGAATGGCCTCCAACGCGCTGACGCCGCTGAGATTCATGAAGGTGGTTGGTTTCAGAAGAAGCACACGTTCGCTTCCAATCTGGGCCTCGAGCAGCAATCCGGTGAAACGCGATTTCGCAGGCGAAGCCGGCGGATTCGTGAACCTTCTTGCCAATCGATCAAGCACATCGAAGCCCGCGTTGTGGCGGGTTCCGGTGTACTCGGCTCCAGGATTTCCAAGACCAACAATAAGACGCATGGAAATTCAACAGGCTTACGCCTTCTTGTCCTCCTTCGCGGCCGCGCCCTCGGCGCCTTCCTTATCCTTCTTGGCGGTCAACACTTCAGGTTCAGCAACTCCGGTTGGAGCCGTGGCTTCAGCCGCAAGTTCTTCCTGAACAATGATCACGCGCGCGTAGGCGGAATGTGAATCCGTGATCGCGGTAATGCCAGTTGGAAGTTTGTACTCGCCAACGGTCAGCAAGTCGCCCTTCATGTTTGTCAGGTCGATGCGGATTTCCTCAGGAATGTCGCGCACCTTGCAGTTCACTTCAAGTTCAGTGACATCGTGCGTGAGCACGGCGCCAGGACGCTTGGCGGATTCTGGTTGGCCGAAGTAGTTCAAGCGAACCTTGACCGTCACCAATTCATCCAAGTTCACGCGCGCAAGATCGACGTGAATGACATTGTCACCCAGCCATCCAAATTGCAATTCTTTCACAAGACATGTTTCCGTGGTGCCGCCTTCAAGGGCGATGTTCAACACGTGGGCGCCTTGTTGCAGCGTTTGCAAGGTTTGCTTGGCGTCCAGTTGCAGCGCCATAGGTTGGCTGCCGTGGCCATACAAAATGGCTGGCATTTTGCCGCTTGCGCGCAGTCTTTTGGTGTAACGAGTGCCCAATTTTTCACGAGGTTGGGCTTGCAGTGTCGGGGTTGTCTTAGACATGAGTGAGATCTCCTATAAAAGAAAGTGAATTGGTAAAAGTTGAAATCGAAATTGAAATAGAAAGTGAAAGATTCGTTAGCGGGCGGGCCCAAATGATTTTCCAAAGAGCGCGCTCACGCTTTGGTTGTGATGAATGCGATGGATGGCTTCGCCCAACATGTTGGCCACGCTGAGCACGCGCAACTTATGTCGGATGGCGTCAAGTCGGTTGTCGATTGGAATAGTGTCGGTCACAGTGACGCTGGTGATTTCCGGCGCGCTGAGGCGCTCAATGGCTTGGCCAACCATGACGGCATGCGTGCACGCCAAGTGAACGCTGGTAGCGCCGCGTTCGCGCGCGACTTTGGCGGCCTCCACAACGGTGCCCGCGGTGGTGATCATGTCATCAAACATAATCACGGAGCGGCCCTTCACTTCGCCAATAACATTTTTCACTTTCACTTCGCTGCCGCTCTGGCGGCGCTTCTCAATAATGGCCAAGTCAATTCCCAAATGCTCCGCGAACATGTTGGCGGTTTTGGCGTTGCCAACATCCGGACTCAACACGATTGGATTTACAAAACCAGGAAGCTCCTTGCGGAAGTGCTCAAACAGCACGGGACTTGCCGTGAGATGGTCCACGGGAAGATCGAAAAACCCTTGAATTTGCGCGGCGTGCAAGTCAACGCACATCACGCGGTGGGCGCCGGCGGTGGTGATCAAATTGGCCACTAATTTGGCTGTGATCGGCACGCGGCCCTCGTCCTTTCGATCCTGGCGCGCGTATCCAAAATATGGAATAACCGCCGTGATGCGGTTGGCGCTGGCGCGGCGCAGGCAATCAATATAGATGAGCAATTCCATCAGGCTGGCGTTCACTGGACTGCATGTGGAAAGCACCACAAAGCAATCGCGGCCGCGCACGTCCTCATCCAACTTCACCAACAATTCACCGTCTGGAAAAACTTTGGTCTCGCCGGCGCCAAGTTGCAACTCTAGATATTTCACAATGCCATTGGCCAAATGCAGACCAGTGGTGCCGGCGAAAATTTTCAAAGTGTCTTTGTCTTTGACGCTCATGGTTTGCTTTCCAGTGGAAGGTGATTGCGCGTGCGCAAAATTCCATCCACTTCAGCCAGTTGCGCCGGAGTGTTAATGCTGAGCACCTCTTCTTCAGGCACCGCGTTCATGACGGCGATGTGCAATCCGCGCTTGAGCAGAAGTTCAAAGACATCCGTGATGTAGTACTCGCCGTTGGCGTTCTTATTTGTGACAAGTTTGAGCGCCTCAAACAACGCCTTGGTGTTGAAGAGGTAGTAGCTGGGATTGATTTCATTCAGCGCCAGTTGCGCGGGCGTTGCGTCCTTCTGCTCCACAATGCGCAGGAATTTGCCGGAACGATCGCGCTCGATGCGGCCGTAGCCGGTTGCATCTTTCACGATGCTGGTGGCAAGGCTTGCGGCGGCGTTTTCGCTGAGATGCTTTTGCCACAATTTCCGCAGCGTTTGCGCTTGAATGAGCGGGCCGTCGCCGCACAACACGAAGACATTTTCGCCCAGCAATCCTTTTTCATACACCGAGCGCGCTTGATCAACCGCGTGGCCCGTTCCTTGTTGCGGCGACTGCATGACGCAGTGGCACGCGGGTTTGTCATTGGCGAACGCGGCCTGCACAACTTCCGCGCGGTGGCCAACCACCAGCACAATTTCTTTGGCGCCAACTTCGCGCGCGCTTTGCACAACCCACTTCACCATGGGTTGACCAGCGACCGCGTGCATGACCTTGGGCAAGTCGCTGTTCATGCGCGTGCCTTTGCCCGCCGCCAAAATAATCGCGGAGTCTGGCGAAGTGGTCGTGGTGTGGTTGCTCATGATGCGCTTTGAAATTGTGGCGACACTCAACACGCTTTCGCGCGGACGCTGTCTCTTGCGTAATCAGAATTGGCCCGCCTAGATTCGAACTAGGACAAGGAGAACCAAAATCTCCTGTGCTACCGTTACACCACGGGCCAAAATAAATTCTGTTTCAATGATATCGAATTTTATTTTGAATCAATCCGTTTATGGATTGTGAGAAGCGTCTGTTGAGTTGTGTTGAATGTGTCGTCTTTAAATGTGCTCCGAGAAAGTCAACCTGAACCGAAGAGTCCGCACGCGCGGAACTCTTTTCGCGGCTCAGGGACCATTCCCCGCACCGCGGCTGTCGTCAAGGCAGGAGCGCCCGTCAGCCGCGACGGCACGCCCCGTGCGGCGCCGACTCTTGTGGAGTTCGTCACCGACGGCCCGAGGGGGGAAACTTTAGCCGAAATCTCTGTTCAACTCAAGACCTTGGCGCATTGAAAAATTGGCCATGTTTTGCCGTGAATGCAAGAGAAGATGCGGGGCACTCAGGCAACCAGATACGCGGGGGACTGCAGCAATCGGATGGATTCAACCCGTCCCGAAAGCCAAGCGACACGAATGCGGCTGCCGGAATCAACGCCGCCGGCTGGAAGCGCCAAGCCAGAAACGCGAATGGGCACGGCGGTTGGTTGGCCATCGAATAGAACCACCAAGTCCACGATGTGGTCGTGGTGAATTGATTTGCTTGTGAGGGCAATCACTTGTCCGTCAAGATGTCCATTGCCACACATCATGTTGCACAACTCATCGACCCAAGTGTAGGCGCGACTTGAAATTACGCAATGCGCGCGGGGCACTTGCCATGCGTTGACAAATGGACACAATCATGCGCATGTCAAGCGACGCCGATCTTTCGCCGGAATCTTTGTTGGCCGCGTACGCGGGCGGCGCGTTTCCAATGGCGGATGTGGACACCGGCGTGGTTGAGTATTTCACATGCGATCCGCGCTGCGTGATTCCGCTGAATGAGTTTCGGCTTCCGCACACTTCGCAGCGCGCCATCCGCGCAAGTTTATTTCGCATGCGCGCCGACACCGCGTTTGAGCAGGTGATGCGCGGATGCATGTTGCCGCGGCCTGGTCAAGAGCGAACTTGGATTTCAGAGTCCATGGTTGCGGCTTATTGCGCCTTGCATGAGTTGGGATTCGCCCACAGCGTGGAGGCGTGGCTGGATGACAAGTTGGTGGGGGGCTTGTATGGAGTTTCCATTGGCGGCGCGTTCTTTGGCGAAAGCATGTTTGTGCTGCGCAACGCTGGCGCGGGCAACGCCAGCAAGGCGTGTTTGCATTGGCTGGTGACGCACCTGAAATCAAAGCAATTTACGCTGCTTGATAGTCAATATTCCAATCCGCTGGTGTTGAGTTTTGGTGGCGTTGAAATTCCCGCGTCGCAGTATGAGGCGCAACTGGCGGCCGCGATGGATCTTGATGTGTCATTTTAATCTGTGCCGCGAGCGTTCAAAGTGCCACGCATGGTGTCAATGAAAATGCGCGCTAGAAAAGTGAGTGAGCGCTTTGCATGCGCTCATTGTTCGCTTCGTGATAAACCAAGTTTTTCGAGCGACAACGTGGAGCCAACCGCGTCAACAGCCTCGTAACCTTTTTTGCGCAGCGCAAGAATAATCTCACGAAAATCCGCGGGCACCGCGCCGGTGAAGGTGACTTTCTCGCGCGACGAAGGATGTTCAAACCGCAACATTGCCGCATGCAGCGCTTGTCGATCCATGACAATGCGTTTGGTGTCGCCAACATCAATGCCCAACTCCGCGGCGGTGAGTCGCTTGCCGTCGTACATGTCGTCGCCCACGATGGGCCAACCCAAGTGGCTCATGTGCACGCGAATTTGATGCGTGCGACCAGTCAACAATTCCAATTCCACCAACGAGTAGCCGTCGTAGCGTTCAATGGTTCTATAAATAGTGCGGCTCTCTTTGCCATCGTCGCCCCAACGCACCGCGTACAACTCGCGAATGGTTGCGTGCTTTCCCAGCGGCAAATCAATCAAATCGGTGACGGGCTCGGGCGTTCCATGCACCAAGGCCAAGTAGCGTTTCTCTGTGGTGCGGTTTTCAAATTGCTTGGCGATGCGCCAGTGCGCGGTGTCGGTCTTGGCGGCCACCATGACGCCTGTGGTCCAACGATCAAGGCGATGCACCACGCCGGGACGCGCGAATTCTTTTCCAACTTCACTCAGCGCGCCTTGCGAGCGATGCAGAAAATGCCAGGCCAACGCGTTGATGAGCGTGCCGCGCTTGTAACTGCGGGCCGGATGCACCAGCAATCC
>CAIUGT010000079.1 GCA_903898755.1 uncultured bacterium
AGCTTTGGCGGCTCGTTCGGCAAGGGTTTTTCCAATGTTTTTCGCTGAAGTCACCTTGCCCTTGGTGGCGGCTGGTGTCTTTTCACGATCGCTCGCGGCCACAAGTGTGCGACCAGTTGAATCATCGATCACCTGCACATAAATGTGCTTGAGCGATCGGAACACGCTCATGCGTGGTCGCTCGGTGGTTCCAATGATTCGCTTGCGCAGGCCCATCTTTCGGCGGGTGCGGCGCTTTAATTTCAATAGTGTTGCGGATGCCATGTTTGTAATTCCTTTATTGATTAACTACCAAACGCCTTGCCCTGCTTGCGCTGGATCACTTCGTCTGTGTACTTGATGCCCTTGCCGTTGTATGGCTCGGGTTTGCGGCAGGCGCGGACATCGCTGGCGAACGCGCCAACGGCTTGCTTGTTTGGACCGGAGACTTCGATCAATGTTCCGTTGAGAACCACATTGAGGTTGGCTGGAATAGCGACTTCAATCGCGTTGGCGAAACCAATCGCAAGCACAAGTTTTTTGCCTTGCACTTTGGCGCCCCAACCAACACCAACAATCTCCAACTTCTTCTCATAGCCCTTCAGAACGCCTTCAACCATTCCGTTGATCACGGAACGCGTGGTGCCCCAATAAGCGTTGTTGTTTCCAACTTCGATTTGATCCTTCGGAACCTCGCACACGATGCTCTTGTCGGCGTCGTTGTAGGTCACCTTCACTTCAGGACGGTGGGTCATGGAGAGCTTGCCCTTTGGACCTTGGAAATCGATGACGCGCGTGGATGCATTAATTTGCACTTTCACGCCGGCTGGCACTGATATTGTTTTTCTTCCGATGCGACTCATGACGACTCCTTGATTCTGTAGCTTGAATTCTTAAGCAGTAATTTTTTAGCAGACAACAGCGACCACTTCGCCACCGACTTTGCTCTCGCGACAGCGACGATCGCTCATCACGCCAGAACTTGTGCTGACAATGGCGATGCCCAAGCCTTGTTGTGGCTTTGGCAACGCGTCCGTTCCTGAATACACGCGACGACCGGTTTTGGAGACGCGATCAATTGCGTTGATCGCGCTCTCGCCGGTTGGTGAATATTTCAGATCAACACGAATCAGACCGCCCCGGTTGTCCGGAATGCGCTCAAATCCGCGAATAAAACCTTCCTCTTGCAGCACTTTGGCGACGCCACAATTGAGTTTGTTGTCCAAGACCATGACTTGCTTGGCATGAATCGAAACTGCGTTTCGAATGCGGGTGAGCATGTCAGCGGTGAGATCGTGTAATGGCATATTGATTCCTTAAATTGTTCTGGCTTACCAAGACGCCTTACGCATGCCAGGCACCATGCCTTGCAATGCCAGTTCGCGCAACATGTGACGGCACACGCGGAACTTGCGATACACACTGCGAGCGCGGCCGGTGATTTCGCAACGGCTCATCTTTCGAGTGCTGAACTTCGGCTTCTTCTTCATTTTTACAAAGACTGCTTTACTTGCCATTGAATTTCCTTTGATCAGGCTTTCTTGTTGGACACTTCAGGGCGCGCGAACGGCATTCCAAGTTCGCTCAACATAAAGCGACTCATGGCTGGCGTGCTATTTTCAAACACCAAATTAATGTGCATACCAATGTTGTGATTGACGTTGGCCATGTTGATTTCAGGCCAAACGGCTTGCTCAGAAAGACCCATGGCCCAACTGCCGCCGCCGTCGAAACTCTTGTCGTTCACGCCGCGGAAATCCTTGATACGCGGAATGGCGAGATTGATGAGCCGATCCAAGAAACCCCACATGCGTTCGCGACGGATGGTGACCATGAATGCGCTGGGAGAACCTTCACGCACTTTGAAATTGGACACGGCCTTCTTAGCCTTGATCATGATGGGTTGCTGACCAGTGATCTTGCGATAGGTGTCAACAACGGTGTCGCGCAATTCAGGCTTGAGCTTTTGATTCTCAAGTCGCTTGCCCACGCCGGTGGAGACAATGATCTTGGCGAGCTTTGGAACCTGATGCTTGTTCTTGAGTTTGAACTCTTGCATCACCTTCGGAACCACTTCTTCCTGGAAGATTTTTTGTAGACGAATTGTTTTTACTGCGGCCATTGTGTTCTCTTTTCTTACGAATTACTTCTTCTTAGAAGATGTCTTGGTTGATGTCTTGGAAGCAGCGCGCAGCGTGTGCAATTCTTTTCCACCCTTGACCGCGACGCGAGTCTTGCTGCCATCGGGTTTGGTTTCAAAGCGAACACGTGTCGGCTTACCGTCCACAACTGGACTTACATTGGACATATGAATTGGAGCCTCTTGCTTCAAAATTCCACCTTGAGGACGAGTCTGTGATTTCTTCAAGTGATGCGTGCGGATGTTGACACCCTTCACGATCACGCGATTTTCCTCAGGAAGAACGGCCAAAATTTCGGCGACAGTACCGCGCTGATTGCCGGCGCGAACCATGACCATGTCACCTTTACGTACATGCTTTGGCATTACACCACCTCCGTTGCCAGCGAGACAATCTTCATGAAATTCTTTTCACGCAATTCACGAGCCACTGCGCCGAAAATGCGCGTGCCACGTGGATTGCCTTCTTCGTCAATCAGAACGCACGCGTTGGAATCAAAGCGCACATAGCTGCCGTCATCGCGACGGGTTGGATACTTGGTGCGAACAATGACCGCGATGGCCTTGTCGCCGCTTTTGACATCGCCAGTTGGAATGGCCTTCTTAATAGCCACCATGACTTTGTCGCCCACGCCCATGGCAACGCGCGTGAACTTGCCGCGCGCGGTGCTGACGCCCATGATGCCGATGACCATGGCCAGCTTTGCGCCGGAATTATCAGTGACTTCGATCTTGGATTCTTTTTGAATCATGTTGAATTGCAACCCGCTTTAGCGAGTTGTCTCCTCCATTGCTAAAAGTTTGACTGGCGCCTTTTGCACAACGCGAACAAGAATCCAGTTTTTCGTACGGCTGATTGGGCGGCACTCGGCCACTTCAACACGATCACCAAGACCGCTTTCGTTTTTCTCATCGTGCACATGAAGAACGGTTCGCTTCTTCACATACTTTCCATACTTTGGATGCTTGGTCACAAAGTTCACAACAACAGTGCGGGTCTTGAGGCGCTTATCGCTTTCAACAACACCAACGCGGCGTGGACTTTTCAACGGTACGGTAACGGCTGCGGTCTTATGACTCATGATTTCACCTCGGCCTTTTTGACCTTGCGGGGAGCTTTCACTTTGGTTGTTGATGGCTTGGTTGTGGTTGAACTCAAGCGCGCAATATCAGATGCGGATCTTTTGCTGCCAGTGCCTGTTCCAGCTTTCGCCTTGGTGTAGGCAGATGGATTGACAACCTTTGGAAGCAACTTCTCGCGGCCTTCTTTGGAAAGACCACGAATCATTTTCTTTGCGGATGATGGATTCGCGGCGCGTGTGCGCGCGCCCTGCTCCGTCAACAAGCGCGCGATGGTGTGGCGCAATGTTGGGAACTGGCTCACATTGGCCACCTTCTCGGTGACGGCTTGCGCGCGAAGATCAAAGATCTTGCGACGAGCTGATGTGATCTCGTCCTTGATTTGTTCTGACGTTAATTTTCTAATTTCATGAGCGTTCATTTTTATAACTCCAATCAAACTGCGATACGACGACCCACGAAGCGGCACTTCACGGGCATCTTGTGTGCGATACGTGCGAAGGCTTGCTTCGCCAACTCTTCTGGAACACCGGCGATCTCGTAGATCAAAGTTCCGGGCTTGATGCATGCGGCCCAATAATCCACAGGAGCCTTACCAGTACCCATTCGAGTTTCCAGTGGCTTCTTTGAAATTGGCTTGTCAGGAAACACGCGGATGTACAACACACCTTGACGGCGCAAAAAGTGCTGCGCGGCGACGCGGCCAGCTTCGATTTGTCTGGCGCTGAGCCAATGTGTCTGCAAACTTTGCAACCCATAATCGCCATAGGCGACATAGTTGCCACGCGTGGCGTTGCCCTTCATTTTGCCGCGCTGTTGCTTGCGGAACTTGACTCGTTTTGGCATGAAACTCATGTGACTGATCTCCTAAATACGTAAGTATTAATTTTCAATAACGACCGCGGGCACGCGCGCGGCCACCCGCTGCGTTTGACACCACTTCGTCTGGTTGTGATTCGTTGTACATACCCTTGAACACCCACACCTTCACACCCAACGCACCGCTGGTTGTGAACACGTGCGTCATTGCATAATCCACATTGGCTTGCAATGTGCTGAGTGGAATTGTTCCCAAACGCGTGTTGAGAATGCGGCTCATTTCCGCGCCACCAATACGACCGGACACTTGAATGCGAACACCCAGCGCGCCGTTTTGCATGGCGGCTTCGCAGCGTTGCTTCAGCACCTTGCGGAAATTGGCGCGCTTCTTCACTTGTTCGGCAAGTGAATCCGCGATCAACTTCGCGTCGATTTCTGGATTCTTGATTTCAATAATGCGAATGACCACTTTGCGGCCGGTGAGCACTTGCAAGTCAGCGGTGAGTTTTTCAACTTCAGAGCCCTTGAGTCCAACCACTTGTCCTGGTCGCGCGGTCTTCACGATCACGGCAAGTTCTTCGCGCGTGCGCTCAATGTGCACATCGGAAACAGCCGCGTAGGGCGGCGTCTTGTTCAGGCGCTTGTCAATGAATTGACGGATCTTGTAATCCTCGATCAGCAATTCACCGAAGAGTGCTTTTGGCGCGAACCAGCGGCTTTTGTGCGCTTCTGTGACTCCGACGCGGAAGCCGAATGGATGTGTTTTTTGTCCCATGGTGTTTATTCCTTAGCGATCAGCGGGCGTCCACTGACACATGAAGGTGGCAGGTGCGTTTATGAATTGGATGAGAACGGCCGCGATCTTTTTCTTGAAAGCGCTTGAGAGTTGGACCTTCGTCCACACGGCTCTCGCTGACAAAGAGACGACCCGGATCAACGCTGGCTTGCTCCGCTTGCGCGATAGCCGAACGAAGAACGTAACGAATGAAACACGCGCCACGCTTGGTGCTGAAGTCGAGCGCAGTGAGCGCTTGATCAACGGGCTTGCCGCGGATCATGTCAGCAACAAGGCGCGCCTTGCGGGGAGCGATTCGAGCGAAACGATGACAAGATTGATAGGCCATTTTATTTTTCCTTAATTTCTATTCAAGTCACTTCTTCTTTGAGTCGCCGCCCTTACCACCACCAGCGCCTGCACCAGCACTCGGACCGGCATCAAGGCCTTCCTTCTTATTGGTGTGGCCGCGGAACACGCGAGTTGGCGAGAACTCGCCAAGCTTGTGACCCACCATGTCTTCGGTGACAAAGCAATCCAAGAACGATTTGCCGTTATGAACTTGGAAGGTAAGACCCACAAATTCAGGCACGATTGTGCATGAACGCTTGTAGGTCTTCAGCGGCGTGCGGCGCTCTGAAGCCTGCATCTTCTCCGCCTTGCGGTAAAGCTTCTCATCAACGAACGGTCCTTTTTTAGTCGATCTACTCATAGTTCATCTCCACAAATCAAAGTTTCAATTGGCCATAACGGCGACTGAAGCGCCGACGAATAATCAGATCATCACTGGCAAGACCGAACCGACGAGTTCGACCGCCCTTGCTTCCAGTGCCGCTTGCATTGGATGGCTCTTGACCACCCTTGCTGCGACCTTCACCACCACCGTGTGGATGTTGATGATGGCTCATGGCCACGCCGCGGGTTCGCGGACGACGACCAAGCCAACGAGCGCGACCGGCCTTGCCAAGAACAACATTGGCGTGATCGGCGTTGCCAACCGCGCCAATCGTGGCGCGGCATTCAAGCAACACTTGACGGATTTCACCGGATGGCAACACCAATGTCGCCATGCGTCCTTCTTTATTGGTGAGACGAGCGCTCATTCCCGCGGAGCGCACCATGGTGCCGCCCTTCATTGGAATCATTTCCACGCAGTGCACATCAAGACCAGCTGGAATATTTTTCAGCGGCATGCAATTGCCAATATTTGGATCAATTGGGTTTGCGCTTGACAGAAGTTTCTGTCCAACAGTGATGCCCTTTGGCGCCAAAATGTAGCGCTTATCGCCGTCGGCGTAAGTCAACAACGCAATATGGCACGAACGATTTGGATCGTACTCAATGGTGGTGACGGTGGCGACAACATCATCTTTTCGACGCTTGAAGTCGATCAGACGATAGCGGCGCTTGTGACCGCCGCCTTGTTGAATGACGGTCAACTTGCCTTGGCAATTTCGTCCGCCAGTTTTTGACAAGGGACGACACAGACTTTTTTCTGGTGTGGAGCGCGTGACTTCAACGTGCATGTTCACGCTTGCGTTGCGGCGACCAGCTGATGTTCTTTTATAAACTCGAATAGCCATTGGAATTCCTTTGCTCAGAAGAGCTCGATCTTGTCCTCTGCGTGAATTTTCACCATCGCACGCTTGGTCAACTTGCCGGTGACCAAACCAAACTTCATGGCGCGATCACGTGCTTTACGAATGGAAGTGTTGACGCTGAGAACGCGAACGTTGTACAGCTTCTTCACGGCCTTCTTGATGTCCTCTTTGGTGGCTTTGCCGTCCACTTCAAAGGTGTATTGATTGGATTTGCTCGTTGCGAACGAGGCTTTTTCCGTGACGATTGGACGACGGATGACAACTGTTGATTCCATTACGCGGCCTCCTTCGAGTCATTGGCGGTGAACGCCGTGCCATCGATGAATGATTGCAACGACGCCTTATCCACCACCAAGAAGCGGTGGTTGAGAAGATCAAACGCGGTGAGTTGTTCAATGCGAACAACACTGACGCCTTCAATGTTGCGCGCGCTGGTGATGGTGTTGTGATTATCACCGTGCACTGCGACCAGGCATGTGCGATCAACGCCACAAGCCTTGAGCATGGCGGCAAAATCTTGGGTCTTTGGATTCTTGAAGGACAGTTCCTTCATGCACTTCACTTCGCTGTCGACCAACTTGGCCAACAACGCGTTGCGATTTGCAAGCTGACGCATTTTGCGCGTCATTTGAGTGCGGAAATCTTCGCGGGTGCGAGTCTTGGAGAAAGCAACACCACCGCCCTTGCGATGAGGAACGCGCGAGGCGCCGACGCGGGCGTTACCCGTGCCTTTTTGCTTGTACAACTTTCGGGTGGAACCCGCGACGCTTCCGCGACTCTTGGTTCGCGCGGAACCTTGTCGCTGATTGCCGTGGGTGATGACGTAAGCTTGTTTCAGAAGAGCGTGTCGTACTTCACCGCCAAGAAGACCTTCGTCGATCTTGAGAGTGTCAACTTTCTTGCCGCTGCTATCTAGAATTGGTAGTTCAATCATGGTTCTTACCTTTGGTCGGTTGATCCGACCGTCTCGCCTACCCTCCGCACCCGTTACATCAGGGTTTGGTAGGGATCGACTCGGTTTGTTTCTGCAAACTGTCGCGACTGGGTGGTTCCGTTACGGCCTTCCCAATCTTTCAGACGGTTACTTTGCCGCCTGAAGTACTGCCTTTGTCTTATATAGACGTTTTGGGGTGCGAATTAACAAATATCCATTGGACGCCCCAGGCACCGCGCCTTTGACGACCAGTAAATTCTTTTCAACATCTACTGAGATCAGATCAAGACTGCGAATTGTTGTTCGCTCGCCACCCATGCGGCCGGACATTTTCTTGCCCTTCTTAATCTTGGCGCCGTGACCGCGATCGGTTCCGTGGCTGCCGATGCTTCCAGGTGAACGATGCTTTCGTTCCGTACCGTGGCTTGCGCAAATACCTTTGAAGTTCCAACGAACCATTGTTCCTTGGAAACCCTTGCCCTTGGAGACGCCAGTCACATCGACAAACTTCATGCCGGTGAATGTGTCAACCGAAAGAATTTGTCCAAGCTCGTACGCGGTCGCTTCCTCATCTTTTTCAAGACGAAGTTCTTGATGCACGCGCTTTGGAGTTGAACCGGCCTTGGCGTCATGGCCAATGAGTTGCTGCGTTGTGGCACGCGGCTTGGAATCATCGTACGCAAGTTGAACCGCGGCATATCCGTCAGATTTGCCGGTTTTCACTTGGGTCACGACGCATGGACCAGCCTGAATCACGGTGACGGGAATATTGCGCCCATCTTCCATGAACCAGCGAGTCATTCCAATTTTTTTTCCGAGAATTGCGATTGGCATTGTGTGGTCCGTTTCTTACGCCTTAATTTTTACAAACACGCCTGCGGGAACAACCAAACGGTTGAGCGCGTCGACCGTGCGTGGATTGACATCGGTGATGTCGATGATGCGCTTGTGCGTGCGAATTTCAAATTGCTCGCGGCTTTTCTTATCGATGAATGGCGAACGATTCACGGTGTAAATTTCGCGACGGGTTGGAAGCGGAACAGGACCAGCGACTCGCGCACCAGTGCGCTTGGCGTGATCGACAATTTCACGAGCCGAAGCATCGAGAGCTTGGTGATCGTACGCTTCCATTCGGATGCGGATTGTGCCAGCGGTCATTGCCATTGCGATACAAGCCCTTCGTAAAGAAACACAACCTATTTCCGCGCGCGGCTCGATGCCGTGCGAAGGCGGAAATGGGGGATCGATAAAGGTAAGCGATTGTGCGTTTCTGTCAAGCGGTTGGGGGATATTCGTTACGAAATTAAAAATTTCGTTCAAGTTTGCGGTAGTCTTGCAACCGTGAGTTGCCCCCGCCTTCGCTTGATCAACTTTAGATTTCTTGTGATATTGGCTGCCACTTGCCTTATTTTGAGTGCGGCAAGCGGTCAAACCGCTGGTAATTCTGTTGATCCTGGCGCATCCGCTGCTTCAAAGTCCAATAATAACAGTAATAAAACGCAAAATAGTGATGTACAGTCAAAAAAGACTGGCCAAGCAACGCCTGGATCAAACGAGCCCGCAGCGCCCAAGGCTGCCCTGGAAAAAGTAGAGCTCGAAACCAAGCCCCACGACTTTGAGTCTTTGGGTCTGAAAATTCAACTGCCCAAAGGAACTTTGGTCGCCAAAGAGTCAGCGGGCAACACCATGTCGTGGATGGTGGCCGATGAGCGCGATCCCGCGCGCTGGTTTTTTCGCCTGCAAGCAGTCACATCAAGCGATCCACAAAGCGACACCGAGTCGCAAATGCAAAATCATTTACAAAGTTTGAAGACCGCTGGAAGCCAGTTCACATTGTTGTTTGATCGCCCCACAAAAATCTGCGGACTACCCGCGCGATTTTTTTGGCTGTCCACTCCAACCGGCGAAGTTCGCGCGATTAGCGGTTGGTTCATGCTGCAAACTGGAATTGGAAATTTTATTGTGTTCAGTATTTTGACGACTGAAAAAGATTTTGAATACGCGGAGTCGGCCCTTGACCGCGCAGTGAGCACCATTGAATTGCGCGACATGAGCGCGGTGCAAAAAGAGCGCGACGATCGTTTGCAACTTGGCTCGCAAGTGTTGAAGTCATTCACTCCAGCGTTGCTGAAAAAACTCGCCGACGGAAAGAAGCGCCTCTTTCGTTCATGGTTGGAAACTCCGCAAGGCGATGTTGAACAAGCCTGGATCGCCATTGAAATTTCGCAGGCGCCCCGTGGCATGGTCGATCCAGGGGCAAACGCAAAAAACCTTACGGAAAGCGGCAAAGAAGCTGGTTTTTTAATTTCCATTGACAGTCGAAGCATTGGAGACGACGGCTTGACGTTGACCAGTTCGCGCAACCGATATTGGTTGGCGTGGGATTGCGGTAGCGAAGCATGGTCTGTGCGCAGCGTGCCGCAAGTGCCTGGGCCTAAAAATATATTTTCGCAAACCGGCGCTCGGTTGCGCGTGTCAAGCGAAGTTCCAGGAAAAGATTTGGCCGTGTTGACCAGCTCCATTGGCGCGTCCACCGAACCGCAGTCATGGACCATTCCAAGCAGCGCGTATCTTCCACATCCACTTTCATTCATGCTTGCGGAAATGCTTCCACGCGAGGCGAACACTCCAAAACATTTCGCCTTCTGGAGTTTTGATCCCGCCTCTGAGAAAATTTCCCAGCGCACATGCAAATGGAATGCAGACGCTGCTCATCCAGGTCAGTGGTTGTTGGAAACACAAACATCACTTGATGGTCCAACCACGATTGATGTCATTGATGCGCAAGGACATCTTGCCATGCGCAAGGAGGCCAATGGCGTGCGAATGGCGCCCACAACATTGTTGGAAATTGAACGTCTTTGGAAAGCCAAAGGCTTGCAGCCTTGAGAACGATCTTGCGTAAAATCAGCCATTTAATAGCCTTTTTATGGTTTTGTTCTCTAGCCTCAGGGTGCCACTCCACTTCATCAATGGCCGACGCCTGGCCCAAGCCCACACCTTGCGCGAAGTGCGTTCTTCAAGCGCGCCAAATTTATTGCGCGTCGCAAGTACCTGGCACAAGTCAGTGGCGAGTCCTTTCCGGTGAAGATGAGGGTGAGGTGATTTCTCAAATGTTGACCATCACTGCGGACAACATTGTGACCATTGAAGAACCTGAAACACGAGTCACAAAAATACAATTCCGCCAAGACGGCTCGTGCGCGCTGATGAGCGTGGACTCCATGGAAAATGCGACACGAAGCATATTTGATCCCCCACTACTGATGTGCCAATCGGAGTTGAAATTCAACGCGCCATTGCAAAGCGAATCACCTATGCGAGCCGTGCTGATTGAAGGCGGCGCTCAACGGGATCAAGGAATTGGAACACGGACAATCATCATGGATGGAACGGCGCGCATTACCACTCCCATGGGAACCTTCGATTGCGTCGTTGTCACCACACATTTTATCGGCGCGCTTGCGCATGCCACAATGGATTGCACCGTGACCACATGGGTCGCTCCTGAATTGGGGCCCATTGCCGAGAACTACTGCGAAAAAATAAAAATCCTTGGGGTATTCACAAAAAATTCAGAGCGGTTGATTGTGAAACTTCCCTAAAAACTTTAAAAAGTTTTGAATCCGGTGGTGAAATCACATCCGTACTCCCTACCCTAGTTGCATAGGTCTTCCATGGCGCCCGATCGATCCCACATTCTGCTTGCCATTCCTGTTTACAACGAGGCCAAATCCATTGAGCGCGTATTACGCGATGTCGGAATTTTTGCGCGCGATGTTCTGGTGATTGACGATGGCAGCAGCGATATCACTCCGCAACTTTTGGCTAAGCACCAAGTGGAGGTGATTCGCCACGCGGAAAATCGCGGGTATGGGCGCTCCATGCAGGATATTTTGCGATGGGCGGACTTTGATGGATACGAGTGGGTCATCACCATGGATTGCGATGAGCAACATGAGCCCGCGGAAATTCCATCATTTGTGCGCGCCATTGAGCGCAACGACGCGGACATCATTAGTGGAAGCCGCTACATGATTGAGCGCATTGATGACGATGACGCGCCGGAAGATCGCTTCCGCGTGAATCGAATCATCACCGAAGAGGTGAACGCCGCGTTGCACCTGAACCTGACTGACGCGTTTTGTGGCTTCAAGGCCTATCGCACTTCCGCCATGCGCACGTTGCGTTTGAACGTTGATGGCTACGATTTTCCCATGCAATTCTGGGCGCAAGCCGCGTTTAAGAATCTGCGTGTGCGTGAAATTCCAGTTCGTCGCATCTATAAAGACATGCGACGCACCTTTGGCAATGGGCTGGACAATCCAGAAGCGCGATTGCGTTTGTATCGCAACACACTCAATGCGGCCATGATCAATGCGCCAAAGCTTTTGCAAAATGACTCAATGCCTGATTCAATTGCAGAATGATGGCTCAAGCCGCCGCGGAAATTCTTGTTGAACATGCGGGGCCGTTGGCGGATTCTTCCGCGCACATTGAAGGACGTCCACTTTCCGCATGGCGCAACGAGACCCGAACCCATTTCAATTTGCCAGACGCGCCCGTGGTGGCTGCGGGCCATCAAGCGCAAGCGTGGCATGCGGGCATTGTCGCCAAAACATTCTGGACAGATGCGCTCGCTCGCCAAGAAAATGCCACGCCCGTTCATGTGGTCGTTGATCAAGACGCGTTCGATGGTTTTTTTGTGGAGTGGCCTGTGTTGCAAGATGGAATTTGGGTGGCCAATGGAAACAGATTGAGCCACACCGCTGAAAATATCCCTGCGTTGCGCGCGCCCACGTTTCACGCGCGTGCGATTGAGCACAGTGGTGAAACGCCAGATTTTGTCCGCGCCGGATTAACGCAACTCACTACCGCGCTTGGAAAATTCAAGGACTCACCCAACGCCGCGTTGCAAATCACGCGCGCATTGCTGCATGGTGTCGCGAACATTATTCAAGCGCCTCGCGTCATCAGCGCAAGCGATTTCATGGCCACCCCATTTGCGCAACACCTTGTTGACCGCATGTTGCGCGAACCAGAAGCGTGCGCGCAGAGTTACAACATGGCGCTGCGACTTCATCCGCGCGCGGCACGGCCGTTGCGCGTGGATGGTTCCCGCAGCGAGTTGCCGCTGTGGATACTGAATGAATCAGGCGAACGCATTCACGCCACGGCAGATAGCGCGCGCCTTGCGCGTTCGAACAATCAATTATTGCTGCCGCGCGCATCGTTGCTTGGAGTTCTGCTTCGCACAGCGTTGGCTGATCGTTTCACGCATGGGCTTGGCGCAAAAATTTATGAGGAAGTTTCAAACGATTGGATTTTACGATGGCTTGGCTGGCAACCACCAAGCTTTGATGTGGTGAGCGCAACGCTGCGTTTGCCATTGGAAATCAATAAAGATCAAGCGGGGATGGCCGCGGATAAACCCAACGCGTTTCGAAGCGCGTGGTGCGACCCTGATCTCGCCGCCACCAAGCAAACAGGTCCAAGCGCGCGGCGAAAGCATTTTCTGAGCACCATCGCCGCGCTTCCGCGGCGCAGTCCGCAGCGCAAAAAACTATTTCAAGAACTCATTGCGGACCGCCACGCGCGCCGCGGCGAACTTGCGGGCGCGCTCAAGCAACTTCAAGGCGTGGAACGTGGAAAAATTCAAGCGCGGCAATCACTGGATGTGGCCATGCGTCGATCATGGTGCATATCGCTGCATCCGCCAGCAGCACTGGAGGCGTTGCACACGCGACTTGCTGACGAAGCACACTCCACTGCTCGCTCAGTATAAATCGCGCGTTTGTAACACGCGGTTGTTCAAATGAATGACTGGAAAAATGCAAATGCATTCATGCCGCGCAAATTTCACATTTGAAAATAAATCTCACTCCGCTTGAGTCGCGGCGGCAACAGGCTCTGACACACACAATGGATCGGGTCGAAACACGCGGACATCGAGCGACCACACCTTGTCGCTGAATTCATGGCCAGGCTCATTCACATCCGCGCGATCACGCGCCGCGGCCACAAGTGTGGAAGTTGTTTTGGCGTCAAGGTTGTCAAGCATGGCAACGAACATGGCTTCCGGAGTGCTTGGCAATTTCGCGGCGCCATGCTCCAGTGCGCCGTGATGACTGATGACAATGTGCAGAAGAACACGCAACGCGTCGGGTGGAATTGGCGATTTCTTCGCGGACGCTGCGGCCATGGTTTGCAGCCAAATTGCGCCGCGCACAACATGTCCAACCAAATTTCCGTCTGTTGTGTAGGCGAAACCGCGCTCCCATTCCAACTCGACTGTCTTGCCTAAATCATGCAGAAACAAACCAAGCAAGACAAGGTCGCGGTTCAATCCGGGATACAGCGGCAACATGACATCCGCAAGCAACATGAGTTGCAGCGTGTGCTCAAGCAAACCGCCGATGTACGCGTGATGAACGCTGACCGCGGCGGGCGCGCGTCGAAAATGTTGCGTGATGTGTTCGTTGGAAAGGTACTGCTCGGCCAATGCGCGCATGCCTGGGTGCTTCAATGTGTGAAGCAGTCGCTCGACCTCCTTCATCATGCCGTCAATGTCGCGCGTGGTGGCTGGCAAAAGTTTTTTCAACTGATCGGTTGAAACTTCCTCGGCGCGGATCACGTCCGCGATGACTTGAATTTGGCCGTTGTAGCTTTGCGTTTGCCCAGTGATATGCACAAAGCCAGTGCGAATTGTTTCGCCAAGGCGCGCTTCGTCAAAAATCCAAACGCGCAACGCCGCCTCCCCGGACGCGTCGCGAATGAGCGCCTTGAAAAAAGGTTTGCCCGCGCGCGTGGTGCCAACCTGCGGATTGACCAGACCATAAATTCCGCTGATATGTGAATTTGGAATGAAATCCTTGATCGCAATGTGCTCTTGGTTGGTCATCACGCGAGTGTAACCGTGAAAACGAGTTGTCGACGCAGCGCGTGCTTAGCGCAACTCGCCACGAAGACCGGCCATGATGGCGGGAATTCCATCGGCAAGTTCCTCTGGCAAAAGTCCCGCGTGTCCATGCGCGCGCGACCAAGCAACCGCGGTCAACGCATGAACTTGAACTGCCAAGCAGGCCACTTGAAATAGATCAAGCGCGTTGGCGGAATTTTTTCGCGTGAACTGCGCCGCGAATGATCCTGTGATTCCAGACAAGACATCGCCACTACCTCCAATGGCCAGCGCGGCCTCGGCAAATTCGCTGCGCCACACACGAACACCATCACTGACTTGCGTGTGCGCGCCTTTTAATACAACAATGCAACCAAGTCGAGCCGCCAAAGTGAGCGCCGCAACCTCGCGCGTGGATTCAGTCACAGGATCAAGATCAAGTTCAAGCGCCTCGGCCAGCGCGGCGAACTCGCCGGGATGCGGAGTCATAATGATTGGCGCTTTCAAGTCGCGCGCAAAATCAGGCGTGTGCGCCAGCGCGCGCAAGGCATCGGCGTCCAGAATCAACGGCTTTGTGAAGGCGTTTGCCAAACGAATGACAATTTGTTGTTGCGGTTGATCGCGCCCAAATCCTGGACCAACAACCAACGCGTCTGCGTTTGCAAGCGCCTCATCAATCACTTGCGCGCAACCCGCGGCGAACAAATGTTGGTTCGATTCAACTGGCAATGCCACACCAGTGGCGGCGGGAATAATTGAAAGCACCGCGGGCAAAATGGGCGCGGGCACAGCCACCGTGCACAAACCGCAACCACTGCGAAGCGCGGCGCGGGCGGCAAGCGCGGGCGCGCCAATCATTGGGTGATCGCCACAAGATCCACCCACCACGCACACTTTTCCAAATGTTCCTTTGAATCCCAAAGGATCACGCGGCGGAAGAGTTGGAGAATTATTGATTCGGTCCACCGCTTACCTCTATAGAAAGATTTCCCATTGATGTCAGAAGGCTGCTCCACGCAGGATCACTGGCCGCATCGGTGAGCGGTGTGACGGCAAGCAACACGTGTCCAACATGAAATGAATCTCCGCCGGCTGGAAGCGTGGCGTCCAAATCAATCCATCGACCATCAATGAAAGCCTGCGTCCATAAATGCCAGGCGAACACATTTTTTTCGCCGGCAAAATATTCTGCCCACACCAAGCCTGCGGCCACTCGGCTTGGAATTCCATCGGCGCGCAAAAGAGCCGCAAGCAACACCGCATACTCGGTGCAATCACCCGATTTATTTTGCGCGGTTTCACTGGCGCTTGCGAACGCGCTGCCTAAGTTTTGATTCGTAATGTGGTTGGTCACAACGCCGCGAAATACCTTGGCTTTCAGCAATGTATTGGCCGCAAAATCAGGGTCGTTCTTATCAAGAATCGCGGTCTTGTTCTTGGATTTCAATTGCGATTTCCATTGCTCAACCGCTTTGTCTTTCAGCGCAATGACCGCGGGATCATTCCAATCAACCATGGGCGAAGATTCCATGTACGCCGCGTCGGTTGCCACGCTTGCAAGAGATTGCGCCGCTGGCAAGTCAAGATCAATCGTGACTTTGAATGATCCATCTGAATTGCGCACCACGCGTTGAAACCCCTCTTGCGGCGGCGGCATGATTGGCGGCTTCTTGGCCTTCACCAAAAGTGTGAGCGCTCGTTTGGTGGAGACCTCGCTCAACGCATGATCCACTTTCACAAAACTTGCCACCATCACTTCAACTGGCGGCTTGGCTTCATCAAGCGCGGCTAGCGCTGTGGATTCATCGCACATCACATTTTTCAAAACGCCTAAACCTGTGGGTGTTTGACTGAGCACAGTTTCACCCGCTGCGTTGATCCACTCCTCGCTGCCCTTTGCGATCATTGGACCCGACGTGCGCCAACGCGTGCATGCGACGGATTTTCCAGCGATCACGGCGGCGCTCTCATCTATTTTTTCCCAGCGGTTCAACTGCGTCTGCAAACCTTGCGCAGGATCAATAGTCAGCAATGTGAAATCTGATTTTCCCGCCGCCCTTGCGCCCTGCCCCATGCGCATCGCCGCCATGGGTGCCAGCGCTTCCTTATCAATTGCGGGCAAAATACGCTCTTTTACGGTTGCGCCTTGCGTGCGGCGCTCGCGAATTCCGTCGGCCACAAACTCCCATGCGACACGCACCGACATGCCGCCACCAGCTTGCGTTTGCCCGCCGCGAAGTGGCCGCCCCGCCGCGTCTTCTTCAATCCATGACGTGGAAGTCATGCTTAAAATTTGCTTCTCGCGCGCCATGCGCAAACGAGTTTGCGTTTCAGTGCGAAAGCCTTCTGGAATTGTCTTGGTTTGCAATCGCGTCCAACCCGTTGGCACATTGTTCAGCGTAATGATGTACCAATGCGTTGAGTTGTCCGCATCCGAAGGTGCCGCAGTGCTTGTTGACGCCGAAGGCGGGGACGCTTGCGTTTGCGGCGCGTCCGAATTTTGCGCGTGCCGTGCCGCGCCAATGCACAAAAGAAATCCCACCGCGCCAATGCATCCAATGAACGCGGTGAGTCGCGACATCACTCTGACTTCATCAACGGAAAGAGAATCACATCGCGAATACTTTCACTGTTGGTGAGCAACATGACAAGGCGATCAATGCCGAGTCCCATTCCACCCGTCGGTGGCATGCCCACTTTCAGCGACTCAAGAAAATCCTCATCAAGCGTGCGGAAGGTTGTTTCCTCATCGTTGACACCCTTGAGTTGATCCGTGAATTTGGCGCGCTGCACATCGGGGTCGTTCAACTCGCTGTAATGCGGGCCCATTTCCATGCCGCCAATGAACAAATCACCGCGTTCGCACAAGCGAGGATCATCGGCGCGCGGACGCGTCAACGGACTGACGGCGCTTGGCCAATCCGTGACAAAAGTTGGCGTGCAAGGATCAATCTTTGGCTCCGCCAAAAGTTCGAAAAGTTTTTCCACGCGCAGCCAATGGTCAATGGTGGCGGCGTTTGGAATGTGGCGCGACTGCGCCTCTTGCAAAACAGATTTTTCATCAAAGATGTCAAGACCCGACCCTTGCTTGAACAATTCCGCGAAAGTGACACGGCGAAATGGCATTGCGTAATTCACTTTGAATTCACCAAACGCAAGCACGGGGCCCGCCGGAACATCTACTTGCTCCTTCGCTACTTGCGTGGCGCACTCATGAACCAGCGCTTCCGTGAGATCCATAATGCTTGTGTAATCGCCAAAGGCCTCATACGCCTCCATTGCGGTGAACTCCGGATTATGGCTGCGATCAACGCCTTCATTGCGGAAGTTGCGATTGATTTCAAACACGCGCGGCATTCCACCGGTGATCAATCGCTTGAGATACAACTCGGGCGCGACGCGTAAAAATAAATTCATACCAAGCGCGTTGTGCGTTGTCACAAATGGGCGCGCCGCGGCGCCACCAGCCAGTGGCTGCATCATGGGAGTCTCCACCTCCAGAAATCCACGCTGCTGCATGAACCCGCGGGCCATGGCCACAATGCGGCTGCGCATTTGAAAAACTTGCATGGTGCGCGGCGTGGCCCACATGTCCAAGTAGCGCTTTCGATAGCGAATTTCAGCGTCTTCCAAGCCGTGCCATTTGCCTGGCGGAGGCGCCAAACTTTTGCATTGCAGCGAAACATCTTTTGCCCAAATGCAAATCTCACCCTTCTGTGTGCGGCCGATGGGGCCTTCCGCGCACACAATGTCGCCGTAATCCAGCGCCTTGGCGATTTCAAAAGACTTCGCATCGGCCGCGGACTTGCTCATGGAAATTTGCAAATCGCCAGTGTGGTCGCGCAGCCAGAAGAAAATAATTTTTCCAAGATCGCGGTACTGCACCACGCGGCCAGCGACTTTCATGCGCGGGCGGGTGTCGACGACTTGAAACGCGGGATCGGCTTTTGCCTTTGCGCTGTCAAGTTCATGTTGCGTTTGAGCTTCTGCATTGAACGCGGCGCGCGCGGCGCCAAGCGACACCAAACCAAACACTCGTCCACCAAATGGGTCCACTCCCATCTCGTTTCTGTAGCGATCCAATTTGGCGCGACGGGATGCTTCAAGCACCGATGGATGAATTTCCTCAACGCCGCCAGAGTCGCCTTGATTCGCTGGAGTCTTTTCTTGTGTCATTGAAAGAATGGTACCGCTGATATAAAAGATCGCAGCGCATGGCGGGTTGGCGAAAGATCGTTACGATCATCACCCTTTCCATGACACCTCCAAAAAATATTCGTCGCATTGGCGTACTCACAGGTGGTGGCGATTGCCCCGGCCTGAACGCCGTGATTCGCGCAGTGACCAAGACCGCAATTTTGCAATACGGCATTGAAGTTGTGGGAATTGAAGATGGCTTTCAAGGCTTGATCGATGACCGCGTTCGACCGCTGACTTCACGCGACGTCGCGGGAATATTGGTGCGTGGCGGAACCATTTTGGGCAGCAACAATCGCTGCAACCCAAGCAAGTACCACGTTGGCAATGACGAACATGGAGCTCCTATTTTTCGCGACATGACTGAGCGCTGCGTGGAGACCGCCAAGCGACATCGGCTGGACGCCATCATTGTGATTGGTGGCGATGGAACCATGAGCGCCGCAAGCCATTTAGTTGACAAGGGCTTGAACATTATTGGCGTTCCAAAAACAATCGACAACGATATTGTTGGAACAGAAATTAGTTTTGGTTTTCTCACCGCGGTCGCCACGGCCACCGACGCTCTTGATCGCTTGCACTCCACCGCCGACAGTCACCACCGCGTGATGGTGTGTGAACTCATGGGACGCAACGCGGGTTGGATCGCGCTGACCGCCGGCGTGGCCAGCGGCAGCGATGTCATTCTGATTCCAGAAATTCCGTTTGACTTCAATCCCATTTTCGCGTTTGTGAATGACCGCATGAGCAAAGGCCCAGGCTTCGCCATTGTTGTGGTGGCCGAGGGCGCGAAACAAAAATCTGGCGAGCAAATTGTGGCGCGCATTGACCCCACAAGTCCAGATCCAATTCGCCTTGGCGGCATTGGTGCATTTGTGGCTAAAAACATTGAAAAAGCATGCAATGTCGAGACTCGCACCACGGTGCTTGGTCACATTCAACGCGGCGGTCCGCCGATCGCGGCCGATCGAATTTTGGCCACGCACTTTGGCTATCACGCCATTCTCACGCTGATGGCTGGCGGGCACAATCGCATGGTGGTGCGCGAAAATAATATTTTCTCCGATGTCGACTTGTTGCATGCCGCGGGCAAACAACGCTTGATACCAATTGATCACGGATTGATCTCCGCGGGACGCGCCATGGGGACGTGTTTTGGCGACAGCGTTCCACATTTGCACTTCTCCAAATCAAAACCGGCGGTCGTAGTGTGAGCCCCGCAGATCGCCAATCCGCTTTGCGGCCGGCGGTCTTTCTTGACCGCGACGGAACGCTCA
>CAIUGT010000080.1 GCA_903898755.1 uncultured bacterium
AACATGTTCGGGGCGAATGCCAAGCACGGCGCTTCGTGGGCCGCTTTGAGCCAGAGACTTCCACGCATCGACCGCACCTTGTATGTGCAATGATTTTGCGGCAAATGTGGCCCAATTGTCTTTCATGGTCAACGTGCCTTCCAGCATGTTCATGGTTGGAGTTCCTACAAACGACGCGACAAATCGATTGGCTGGCTTTGAATAAATTTCTTGAGGCGCGGCGATTTGTTGAACCAAGCCGTCCTTCAGCACTACTACTCGGTCGCCCAAGCTCATGGCTTCTTCTTGGTCGTGCGTGACATACACCATGGTCACGCCCAGGCGCCTGTGCAACATGCGTAGTTCGGCGCGCATTTCCACGCGCAGTTTGGCGTCTAGGTTGGACAATGGTTCATCAAGTAAGAAAACTTTTGGTTGACGCACCAGTGCTCGACCAAGCGCAACGCGTTGGCGTTGACCTCCAGATAGCGCGGCAGGGCGGCGGTCTAGAAGTTGCGTAATTCCCAAGGTGGCGGCGGCGGTATTGACTTTTTGTGAAATCTCAATGTGCTCCGCGCGACGGCCCGCGCGATATGCGCCGGACAAAATAGATTTCAAACGGCTTGGAAATTGTCGTCGACGCAGCAAGCCAAACGCCATGTTGTCGTGGACATTCATGTGCGGATAGAGCGCGTAATTCTGGAACACCATTGCAATGTCGCGCGCTTGCGGTGGCAATTCATTCACCACCAAGTCGTCGATCTTCATCACGCCTTCGGTGATGGTTTCTAATCCAGCAATCATGCGTAAAAGCGTGCTTTTTCCGCAGCCAGATGGACCAACCAGTACGGTGAATTCACCGTGCTTAATGTTCAAGTCAACACCTTCAACAGCGCGCACGCCCCCTGGATAAATTTTCCCAACACGTTTAAGAGAAATAGTTGCCATGCGAAATCTCCGTTTGATTTGCGATCGCGTCAGCCTTTGACGGCGCCTTTGCCCAGGCCTTCAATAAATTGCCGCTGCGCCACAAGGAACAGCAAGATGCAGGGGATCATGGTCACAAGACTTGCGGCCATGAGTAGATTGACTTTGTTCACGCCGCCATATTGATTTCGGAAACTGTTCAGCGCCACGGCAAGCGTGGCTTGGTCATCGGAATGCAAGTAAATCAGCGGCGCCAAGAAGTCGTTCCATGTGAAGATGAAGGTGAACACAGCGCAGATGGCCGTGACTGGTCGACACAGCGGCAACATGACGTGCCACCAAATTCCAAACCATCCCCAACCATCCACTTTGGCTGCTTCAACAAGCGCCTCTGGAACTTGCGCAATAAATTGTCGGTACATGAAGATGAAGAACGCGCTGCCAAAGAAGGCGGGGACCACCAGTGGCAGAATGGTGTCCACCCAACCTAGATTTCGAAACAGCAGGAATAGCGGAATCATGGTGACTTGACCCGGCAGCATCATGGTGCCCAACATAAGCAAAAACAGCGCATTATTGCCTCGAAATCGTATGCGCGCCAAGGCGAATCCCACCAAGCTAGATGACAGCACCGTGCCCGCGACCACCAATGTGGTCACCACAATGCTGTTGGCCAACGCGTCAAAGAAACCTTTCCAGCGAACTGATCCCATTTGTGAAAGTGCGTCAGGAAAATTATTCCACTGCGGATCACTTGAAATTAATTTCGATAGGTCACCGCTCACGGTAGCGGCTTGCGCGCGATCCGGTGTGAGCAAACTGACCAGCACCATCCATAAAAGTGGAAAAATAATAATTGCTGTTCCGCAGACTAGCGCCACGAATGAAAGAGTTCGCGTGAGTCCGCCACCAACGGCGCCGGCGCGCGCGGAATCAAAGTTCATATTTGTTGCGCCATGGTTCTTGCTCATCGACGCAGACCCTCGTAGTGAACAAGTTTGCGGCTACCACGCAGGGTGAGCATGGTGAACGCCAAAATAATCAGCAAAAGAATCCAGGCCATGGCGCTGGCGTATCCCATTTCATAAAACTCAAAAGCTTGGTTGTATAGATAGAGCACGTAAAAGCGCGTCAGATCACCCGGCTCGCCGCCAGTCATGACGAAAGCTTGCGTGAACACTTGGAAGCATCCAATGATGGACATGATGACATTGAACAAAATCACCGGGCTCAACATTGGAATGGTGATGCGTAGAAATCGGCCGACCGCGCCCACGCCATCGATTTGAGCGGCCTCGTGTAATTCTTCTGGAATACCCTGTAAACCCGCCAAATAAATCATCATTCCACCACCCACCATCCAGAAACCCATGATGGCAAACGCGGGTGCGCCCCACACCGCGGCGTCTTTTCCAAACCAATCCGGCGGCGTGGATCCAACGAGATGAAGCATTGGTCGAAGCGCCGCATTCATAAGTCCGCCATCGGTGTCAAATACCCAGCGCCACAACACGGCAACGCCAACTCCGGCCAGCACGCTTGGTAAATACCACGCCGCTCGGAAAAAATGAATGCCGCGCACTTTTTGATTCATCAGCAGCGCGGCCAACAGCGCCAGTATTTGTCCGCCGGGCACGGCAATGAGCGTGTAATACAAAGTGACTTTCAAACTTGTGATAAATCGTTCGTCGTGGAACAGAAGTTGTTTGTAATTTCCCCAGCCGACCCAGGTGGCTTCATCCAATGTGCTTACGCCGCGCCACTTTGCAAAGCCAAGAAGCAGGCTCATGACAATTGGAAACGCCATGAACAGAATGAACCCCAAAAGCCACGGCGATACTAATAGCCAGCCCCAGCGCGCCTCGCGCGTCATGGCGCGGTCGCCGTAAGAACGCAATGCCAAGAAAGCCAACACTGAAATGATCGCAATGGCGCACAGTGAAATAGTCCATCCAAAAAGAGCCCAGGGAAATGATTCAAATTGCGCGCGCGCCAATGGACTCATGGCTTCAGCATTCCACAAGCGGTTGAAGTCTTCAGTGGATTGCCTCACAGTTTGATCGCCCACTTTCAAAGAGCGGTCAAGTGTGCCACCAAGCAATTGTTCAAAGCGCGGATTCGCTGGCCAATCCACCACCAGAGCGTTGGAAGCGGGATCTAAAAATCCTTGATTATTCAGGGGTTTCTTGCTGGAATCTAGAAAAGCAGGACTTTGCGCAACGGAGCGAATGGTTGGAATTGCAAGACCTAATTTGGCGCCGGATGCCTGAGCGTCTGGACCCGTGAGCCAGCGAATAAGTTTCCACGCGGTCTCCTTGTTCTTGCTTTGCTTGGCCATGGACCACGACACCGTTGCAATCACATTTCCGTCCGCGGCGCCGCGAGGAAGTGGGGCGTAGTCCCAGTCAAAGTCTTGAATGCGGCGGTACTCGGGAACAACCCATCGTCCGAAAGGACCGGCCATGCCAACGCGACCAGTTGTGAACACCGCGGCGCCAGTGGCCAATTTGCTGCGACCACTTGTGAGCGTGTTGTTTTCATCTTGGCGCCACGACCGCAGGCGCTCCAGCGCGGCTTGTACCTTGGGATCATCCAAGCGAAGTTCATCAAAATTATTTCCGCGCACCTCCACGCCTTCGCTGCGCAAGTAAGCGCGAACCATCATTGGCCACGTCACAAATTCACTGCCGATATAGCTTTCGCCATTGGCGTCCTTCAACTTGGCAATAGCGCGCGCATCTGCGATGTATTCATCCCAGGTCCAATTGTTGTCAGGAAATTTCAGCCCGGCCTTCTTGAACAAATCTTTGTTGTAATAGAAGCCGACCGTTGTGAAATCTTTCGGTATGCCGTAGAGCGCGCCATTTCCCGCAGTTTTTCCATCAAATCGAAAGGCGGACACTGTGGTGGGGTAGAAATCCTCAAGCTTGATTCGATCCGCCACATTGCTCTTCCGATCACTTTCCAAAAAACCATCAAGTGGCTCAAGCAAACCCATGTCGGAAAAACTTGCCACTCGTTCAGCGCCAACATAGAAGACATCGGGTGGCTCGCCAGAAGCAAGCATGGTTTGCAACTTGGTGTAAAAACTTCCCGCGTCCCCAGGATTGATTCGGCGCACGCGCACGCCAGGGTTGGCGGCTTCAAAGGCGCGCAAACTGTTGTCAACAATTTCGTCTTCTTCTGGACCGCCTTCGCCAGACCAATGCAACACCACTAATTCTTGTTTGATTTGAGCGGACTCGCTCCAATGATTCAACTGGCGCAGACCCACGCGCGCGAAACTCCACAGCACAAGCGCAATGGCGGCGAAGGCGAAAAAACCACGAGCCAGATACGTAAAAGTTTTCCAGATTTCGCTACCGCGACGCATGAAAGAAGTATATGGTTCTCATACAGCACCATGCGTCAAAGTTTGCCTTTCAATTATGTTTGCCCACTCATTGCGGCATTCCGTTTTGTTGGAAAGTGTGCTTGCAAAATGCCACAAATGCGTTGCGCAATAGGGGCCTGCGTTGTGATGTCGATTGCGATGGCTGCCGCAACCATGGCGCCGCCGCAGGAATTTCCGCCAAGCATTCCACTGGTTCAACGACCAACCACGCAAAGTCCGGGGCAACTTCCGTCTTCCATCTCTGCCACCAAAGTTCCAGCGAAAGCGGCAGATAAGAATTCGGGC
>CAIUGT010000081.1 GCA_903898755.1 uncultured bacterium
CTCGAAGAATTTGGCGTCGGCTTCGAACGCCTTTGCCTGCTTCATAAAAACTTGTGAAGCGGCGGGATCGGTGGTGACGGTGAGAACGGTATCAAGGCCTGTGTTTGACATACATCTCCAGTTGTAAAAGTCGGTGTGAAAAGGTGGTCGGACAGTCTAACCATGAATGGGGTTTGTTTCCAAGAGGCGAATGCGCCGCCAACGCCCGCCTTCGAAGCGCTTGGTCAGGAAGACGCTGAGCGCAATGATGTAAAAAGCCGAGGCAATCCATGGTCCCAGGCTCTCCAACGCCGGCCACATGACAACAAAGAGCCATCCGCCGAGCACAATAAAAATCCAATTAAACGCGATGGTGTACAGGCCGGGCACAACCGTGTCGCCCGCGCCGCGCAACGCGCCGTTATAGACAATTCCAATGGCGTCGAAGGTTTGAAACACGGCCGCGCAAATCATGAGCATGGAACCAATGCGAATAATGTCCGCAGTGGTGGCGGCATCCGTGGTCGAAGTAAAAAGTGAAATGAGTGGCGCTCGAAGGATGGCCATGGCTAATCCGCACAGCGTCATATAGATGGTGGCCAACAACAACGCCCAGTGCGCGCGGTTGGCCGCAAGATCTGGCCGCCCAGCTCCCATATATTTTCCAACCAGCGCCGTGGTGGCCACGCTAAAACCAACCGCGGGCATGAATGACAAATGCATGAAGCGCAAAGTGGCCCACCCCGCGGTGAGATGGATCTCGCCAAACTTTCCAACCAGCACCGTCATAAAGATCGCCCAACAAATAATCTCATTTCCAAATTGAATTCCAACGGGCCAGCCAACTCGTAAAAGTTTTTTCCAGTCGTTCAGCGATGGCCGCCACGATTGCCAGACGCCGTGGTCCTTGGCAAAGCGCGCCGAGAAAAACAGCGCCAGCGGAATGGCGACCTCGGCGATCGTGCCGCACACTGTGGCGATTGCCGCGCCCAACACGCCAAAGGCCGGCACGCCAGGAATGCCAGGCAAGCCCATGGACGGCAAGCCATTATCCCCGTAAATAAGCACGTAATTCAGCACAATATTCACCATATTCCCCGCCAGCGCCGCCCCCGCGATCACCCTTGGCCGCTGCAACCCAAAATAGAAATTGCTCATGCACTTGCCCATGAGCGCGAAGAGCGAACCCACCACAAGCGTGACCGCGTATTGAGTTTCAAGCGTGAGTAGTTTTTGCGAGTGCCCGGAATATTGAAACAACAAGGGCAAGCACGCCGCCCACGGCAACATGATCACCACCCACACCACAAGCGAGAACCAAAAACCAGTCCAGGCGAAGCGCGCGATTTCTTCGCGCCGACCCGCGCCAACATTTTGCGCGGTGAATGTGTTGACCATGCTCAACACGCCAAATAAAAACGCCAGCGGAACAAAACTCCAGATACCTCCGTTGCCTTGCGCCGCCATTTCAATTGGACCCACTTGCGCCACCATCAGTGAATCCACAAATTGCATCAGGGTGTAACTGACCATGGTCAGAACGCTTGGCCACGCCTGCGCCCACACTTCGCGAATTGGATGTCGCTCAACCACGCGCGTTGGATCCGCTTGACAACACGGGGGACAACTTAGATTTCAATCAACACCATGTCGCCCGCTACCTTGGCAGGTGTTGGCGGCGCATGAAGATCCGTTGTGAATCGCTCCAAGCCCGCGACCCGCGCCATGTCGGCGCGCGTGTTTGCGGCGTCAAAACCGTTGGCCTTCACGCCGGCGCGCGCGGCCTGCAGGTCCAGCGCGATTTGACTTTCGCCCTTGGCAAAATCAACCGTGGAAATGGCTCGTTCAAAGCTTTGCAGGCGATTTTTGGCGTTCTCAAATGTGCCGGATTTTTCAGTCCATGTGGCGCCAGGCAACACAACATCCGCGATGTCGAGCAAGGTGCTTGGCAAGGTGTCAATCACAATCAACTTCACATTGCTCAACGCACTGTGCAACGACGGCATCACCCAATCGCTTGGATAATTTCCGGTGACAACAGCGGCAGTGATCGCTTTGGACTTTGCTGCGCTTTCAAAACCCGCGGCGTCGTGAACCTTGCGACCTTTGGCAAGAGCCTCCAGCACGCGGCGAACTCCGCGCGCGTTGGGCGCCTTCTCCGCGTACATGGTGAAGCCACCCGGGAATGTTTTATCTTCACCCAAAACAGGAATTGGACCAAGGGCAAGTTCCGCTTGGGCATCAATGGAAAGAATTGTGGAGGCCAACAAGAACGCGTCTTCGCAGGTCAACATTGGACTCACCATCACACCAAGGCGACCACCATTCTTGACGGCGCCTTCGAGTGTGTTCATGGTGGCGATCAACGCATCGCTCCATGCGGCGGCCGCGTCATCGGCCACAAACGCATCGCGTCCCTTGATGGCGGGCAACTTCAAACGGTTCTCGCTATGCACAAACTTCCAACCGTAACGAACCTCGTCGGTGATCCACCATTTGTTGACGTCCGCGTTGTCTCGCGGCTTCACGCGATAAATCACGCCTTCATTGTGCTCAACGCTAATGTTGTCGCCACTTGCGGTAATGCCATCAATGCTTGGGGTTTTCTTCAAAAACCACACGCGTTGTTGAAAGAGAAAATCTTTGTCAAGCAGCGCGCCAACGGGGCAAATATCAACCACATTGCCGCTGAGTTCATTGTCCAGCGCGATGCCTGGGAAAATATCAATCTCCTCAATGCTGCCGCGGCCATCCACCATCAATTCGCCAGTGCCAGTGACCTCGCGCGTGAAGCGAACGCAACGCGTGCACATGATGCAACGATCGCTGTACAACAGAACATGCGGGCCGACATCTTTCTTAGGACGCTTGTTCTTGGCTTCCTTGAAGCGGCTCTCGCCACGACCATATTGATAACTGTAATCCTGCAAATGACACTCACCCGCTTGATCGCACACGGGGCAATCCACTGGATGATTGATGAGCAGAAATTCCATGACGGCTTTTTGATTGCCGACCGCTTTGGGCGAATCGGTGTAAACCACTTGGCCTTCAACCGCGGGCGTCTGGCACGTTGGAAATAATTTGTTGCCCGCGCGCAACGCGCCGGTCTTAGGATCGGGGCTCCAGACCTCAGCCAGACAAATGCGGCAGTTGGCCACAATGGAAAGTCCGGGGTGGTAGCAGTAATGCGGAATCTCCTCGTCGTGACGAAGCGCCGCCTGCAAAATGGTTTCGCCCTTTTCAAAGGAGCATGTCTTGCCGTTAATGGTGAGTTGTGGCATGTGTGGAATTTCTTGATGGGTTGCGGAGGTGAGAGTCTAGTAAACAAAAAAAAACGCGTCCGCGGGGTTAGCCACGGACGCGTCAACGGGGAGTGACGAGTTGCAGTTTTCTGGGGTGTGGCGCCTGCGGATGGCTTGAATTGCTTGGTTTGCGGCCACTGCGGCGCCAACCCATGAGACAACTCAAACCTGCTCTTGGCTTTTCCTTTTCCCTCAAATCCCTGCGATATTTGTTCCCAATTCCCACAATCGGCTCACACCAGACATGGCGATCGCCCTCTCTTTTTCCTCACCTCGATGTCGGATTCACTTGTTGGTGTTTCCAAGGACATATCCGTTTGAAAGTTGTAAGTGGTTGCGTTCAAAGCAACTAAATTTACTTTTTATTGATTTTGGGACTGGCCTGAGTCGCCAAGGAGAGTGGCGGCATGCGGAATGTCGCGAGTTTTTTTGCGTGCTCATTCCACTTTTATAGGCAAAACAATTAGTTTTTAGTGGGCGATGTTTCCAGTTGCATGCGAATTTCCCCGGGCAACACTTCAATATCTTTCACTTGCACGCGCCGACCATCAGCAAGGCTGAACTCCGACTTATGCAGGGATTCGAACATATCCGTTGGACCAAATGTGGAAATTAGAAAGACCGGAATTGACAACGTGCCAATGGCCGCCGATGTGGGCGACATATTTAAAGTTGCAAGAGTTGCGTTGCCTGTGGTGGCGGGCTGCATCTTTGGCGTGATCTGGATCACCCCCACTCCCCAAGAATTTTCCGCAGCAATATCAATACGTTCCTCAAGGCATCGCACTTGCACTTTATTGTTGCACGATGCAGGAGATTTTCCTTGGTGCTCAAGCCACTTTGGCAACCGCGATGCCAGCCATTCGTTCATTTCTGTTTCAGTGATTCGAATGGCCCAAACGGAATCTTGCCCGCGCACTTTGGTGAATTGAGCCGCCAATCCTTGCTCAAAGTTGGCGCTGCGGTTTTCCATTTGCGCGTCGGTTGTGAACTGCGGATGGAACCACGCGGGCGAACGCTTGGACAACACAATGACCGCCGCGAGGATGATGAACACCAACAAAAATTTCATAATCCATAAGCCGCGGCGCGATGTCATTTGATTGGATTCAGGCGCGACCTTGTTTGTCATAAAAAACCCCCAGAAAGTTTGAATGTGTTCAAGAAGATTTGTAACGCGTCACGACAAGCGTATCATTTTGACCGCCAAAACCAAAAGAATTGCTGATGCAAGTATCAACCGCGCACTTGCGGGCCACATTGGGAACATAGTCAAGATCCAAGGCGGGATCCGGATCATTGTGATTGCGCGTGGGCGGCAACATGCCTCGTTGAATGGCAAGAATGCAGGTCATGAATTCCACCGCGCCAGCCGCGGCGATCAAGTGGCCCATCATGCTTTTAATGCTGCTCATTGGAATTTGTTTGGCGCGTTCGCCAAAAACAACTTTCACGGCGCGTGTTTCAATGGAATCATTTTCCTTGGTGCCCGTGCCGTGTGCGCTGATGTAATGAATAAGCGGGCGACCATCTGGACCAATTGCCGCTGGATCAATATTGGCTTGTTTTAAAGCTAAATGAATGGCAGCCGCGGCGCCGCGACCATCGGGTTGAATGTCCGTGATGCGAAAGGCGTCGGCGCTTGATCCATAACCAATCACTTCCGCAAGCGGAGTGGCGCCACGCGCAAGCGCGTGCTCAAGTTTTTCAAGAATCACCATGCCGCTGCCCTCGCCCATGACAAAGCCATCGCGGCTCATGCAGAATGGGCGGCTTGCCATTGTTGGGTCGCCTTTGAAAGTGCTGAGCGCGGTGAGGCGATTGAAACCCGTCACGCCCAGCGGATGAATCATGGTATGGGTTCCACCCGACATCATGATGTCGGCGTCTCCGCGGCGGATCATGCTGAACGCTTCGCCAATGGCTTGCGTGCTTGCGGCGCACGCGGTTAAACAATTGGACGCGGGTCCGCGAATTCCAAACTCGCGCGCCAAATGCGCCAGCGACATGTTTGGCTCTTGCTCTATTTCTTTCAATGCGTCAAGACGCGCAAGCGCGGCCTTGGCCCAGCGCACGCCGTCCACTTTTTGTTTGGTGGCGTCCCACGCGGAAATCAACGCGCCCGCGTAATTGTCGAAATCAAGAACGCCTTCACCAGCGCCCAAATACAACCCCACGCGCTTTGGGTCTTTGGGTGGATTTGTGTGAAAACCAGCCTGATTCCACGCTTGTCGCGCGGCGCCCAAAGCGAACTGCGCGTTGAGAGCGGTGGTGGAGTGGACTTTTGGGTCGGTCAAAAATGTTCGGTAATCAAAGTCGGGCTTCACTTCAGCGGCGAATGTTGTTGGAAATGTGGCGGCCTTGAAATGAGTGATGGGCGCCATGCCACTTTCGGATTTCATTAAACGATCCCACACAGCGTCGACCGAGTGACCAAGACTGGTGACCCAACCCATGCCTGTGACAACCACTCGTGGCTCGCTCATGAAATCCTCCGCAGAACAATGGCGGCATTTTGTCCGCCAAGACTTGTGGTGGTGACCACGATCGTGTTCAGCGTGGCGTCGCGCGCGCCAATAGTTGCGCCGTCAACGCCACCGACATTATCGCCCGCTTTGCCACCATGAATGCGCGCGGGCAATTTTTGTGCGCGCAAACACTGCACCGCAACGCTGGCAGCAACTCCGCCAAATCCAGCGCCACAATTTCCTGTGACCGTGGAAATAGTGACCAGTGGAATTTTTGAAACACGCTCGCCAAAAACTTTTCGTAATCCAGCGGCTTCGCTTGCGTCAATGCCCGGCACGCCACAGCCAAACGGAACAATGGCGTCCACATCAGCGGGCTTGACGCCGGCTTCTTGCAGCGCGCACTCAATGGCCTGCGCAATTCCCGCTCCATCAACCTCCGCGCCAATGCCAACAGTGTCTTGGCAAAAACTTTGACTGGCCCCGAAACCAGCCAATTCAACCTGAATTTTGGCTCCACGAGCGCGCGCGCTTTCCAATTCTTCAAGCACCAAAATGGCGCCGCCCTCGCCGGCCATTCCACCGGTGGCGGTTGAATTGAAAGGACGAATGATGGTGGATGGATCGTCGCTCAACGCCGCGGTGGCCAAGCGCCCGGAATAAAATTGACGCAGCACGCCCATCAAGTTCACTTTGCTTTCAACACCACCTGACAAGCAGCAATCCGCGGCGTCGCGACCAATCACGCGCATGCTTTCGCCGATGGACAACAACGCGCTGGCCTCACCGCAGGTGATGGTGTTTGATGGACCTTGGCAATCATGAATAATGGTGACATGACACGCCAACATGTTGGGCAGATATTTCAACATCCAAAGCGGCGTGATATTTTGCATGCCACTTGAACCCCAAGCGCCCAAATCAATTTCGCCTTCTGCAGTTTGACTTGATGCGAAAGCCACGGTTAATTCATTTTCCTCAGCGGCGATTGAACCCGCGCCAATTTGACAACCCATGCGATTGGCTGGAAGCGTGACTTTGCCATCGGCGGGCTCATGCGACTTGGTGACAAGCCCCGCGTCCTTCACGGCTTCGTGCGCCGCGGCAACGGCAAGTTCAATGTCGCGCGCCATGACTTTGGTGGCTTTGCGGTAACTCTTTGGAACAAATTGTTTGATGTCCAATTGATCAGCGGGCAACTGCGCCACAAAGGGACACGAAAACCCGCTCATGTCGAATGTGTCGCACAACTTGGCGCCAGATTGCCCCGAAAGCAGTGCATTCCACAGCGATTCCACGCCAACTCCCACCGCGGAGGTGGCGCCAATTCCTGTTATGACAACGCGGCGTTTCTGAGGCATGAAGAGGCAGAATGTAACCGAATTGCGCAAGTTTGGTGGCGCTGAGTTGTGTGGAGCGCTGCATCAACAGCGCCTAGCGCAATCAGTGGTCAACTCATTGGTCTAAACGTCGCGCAACCAACATGGCCATCTCCAAAGATTGCTCGTAATTCAAACGCGGATCCACGCGGCTTCGATAGGACTGAGCCAATTGATCATCGCTTAAACCGCGCGCGCCACCAGTGCACTCGGTGACATTCTCGCCAGTCAATTCAAAATGCACTCCACCAAGCACGCTTGACTTCTGCTTGTGAATTTCAAACGCTTGTTCAATCTCCGACAAAATGTGCGCGAACTGTCGCGTCTTCACTTTTGCGCCAGCTTGCGGACCGCTCTGAATGGTGACCGTTTCCGTGTTGCCGTGCATTGGATCGCACACCCAGAGAACGCGCGCCTTGCTTTTAGCAACAGCGTCAATAAGCACGGGCAAACTTTTGGCAATTTCATGCGCGCCAAATCGATGGATCAGCGTGAGGCGGCCAGGCTCATTGGTTGGATTCAGCGCGTGAATGATTTCAAGCAACGTGCTTTCTTTGGTGCCTGAACCAACTTTGACGCCGATTGGATTTTGCACGCCACGGAAAAATTCAATGTGCGCGTTGCCAGGCACCGCGGTGCGATATCCAATCCAAGGCATGTGCGTTGAAAGATCCCACCAACCTTGACGATGGGGAACTTGCCGCGTCTGCGCTTGCTCATATGGAAGCACCAAGCCTTCATGACTGGTGAAAAAATCCACGCGGCGCATTTCGTGCACGGGCGCCCCAGCCAATGTCTCCATAAACCGCAGACTTTGCCCTATTTCCCGCGTTATTTTCTGATATTCAAGGCGCAGTGGACTGTGCTGCACAAAGTCCAAATCCCAGTATTCCGGGTGGTGCAAGTCGGCGAATCCACCGTCCACAAGCGAGCGGATGAAATTGAGAGTCAGCGCGGAACGACTGTAGGCATCAATTAAACGATGCGGATCTGGCGTGCGCACTTGATCATGAAATTCCAAACCGTTCACCAGATCTCCGCGATAGGAATCTAATTTCATGTCGCCGCGAGTTTCAAATTCATCGCTGCGCGGCTTGGCGTATTGACCAGCGAAGCGTCCCACGCGAATCACAGGACGACCGCCGCCGTGCGTCAACACCAAACTCATTTGCAAAAGAATTTTAAGTTTCGCCGCAATCACGGGGCTGCGGCACTCGTCGAACATTTCAGCGCAATCACCCCCCTGCAATAAAAATCGCTTGCCTTCCGCGGCGTCGGCAAGTTGCGACTTCAGCGACTCAATTTCCCAACTGGTCACCAGTGGCGGCAACTGCGACAACTCTGTCAGCGCATGTTCAAGCGCAGTGGCATTGGGGTAGCGCGGTTGCTGAACAGCGGGAAAGTTTTTCCAACTCTCTGGCTTCCAAGAATTGTTGTGGGCAATGGCCATGTTTCTATT
The DNA here is from genome assembly GCA_903898755.1 of uncultured bacterium. GTDB lineage: Bacteria > Planctomycetota > Phycisphaerae > Phycisphaerales > SM1A02 > SYAC01. The sequence continues at coordinate 8,591 of CAIUGT010000081.1, forward strand.
TCAGCGACAAATCATTCAATGCGGGTGACAGGAATCGAACCTGCACGGGTTTAAGCCCACTGGAACCTAAATCCAGCGCGTCTGCCAGTTCCGCCACACCCGCGGCGAATGAGTTTCGAATCCTATCACCGGTTCTTGCCGCCACCGTAGGTCTTCTTGTCGATAGCATTGATTTTGTGTTTGGTTGGAAGCAAGTTACAGCACCTTTCATCGACAGAATCCACCTATGAGCCTAAGTCAAAAAGCGTCCCTTCAACTCGCACCACTCATAGCACGAATTATTTTGGCCACCATTGTTCTACCCGCGGGCTATGTTTCGATCTTCCGCACGTCCAATTTCACCAGTGAGGACGCCGCCCGCATTGAGGCCATGGGCACCCCGGTAAAAATGATTGAGAATTCCGTTGAGAAGATCAAGCCTGTGGCATGGAGCGTGAACAACTCTGGCGACACTGACAAAGATGAATCGGACACGTCCAGCGCTGGCGGTCATTCCATGCGCAACCTGAATCATTTTATTCTTCGACTGGATGATTCCAAAGTTCCACAACCGCTGATCGTTGGTTGGATCTGCGCGATCGCGGAACTCGTTGGCGGAATTGTTTTATTAGTGGGCTTATTCACGCGTTGGTTTGCGCTGCTGATTTTCATCGGTAGTGCTTTTCACATTTGGCTTATGACGTGGCCGCAAGTGCGCGGATCACTGCCATGGGATTGGCAAGTCGCAACCATGCATGCATTTGCGACTGCCTTGACGGCCGTCTTAATTTCATTCAGTCTTTTACTGACTGGCCCGGGGCGCTTCTCGCTTGACCGACTTATCTTTGCCAAGCACGACGCGGATTGATCAATGGACACACCGATTGAGAATCAAGTCATTCCCAACAGCCAAGCCACATCGCTTGCGCAATCCATTCGGAAGTTTGGCGGGCGCCCACGGGAAAACTCTACATTTCACGTTGTTTTTGCATGGATTGCCTCGCTTGGCGCGCATGGGATTGCCGCAGGATTGGTGATTGCCGCCGCCGCGACCACCGTTGGATTAGCGCGCAAGCCAATCGCTCCGCCAACCCTTGTGCTTGATTTTGAGCGCCCCGCATACGCGCCCACCGTGAATCTGATCGCCGAATCCGCGGCCAGTGGCGGAAGTGATTTCCGTCAGTCCGCAAATCTTCCTGGGGGCGCGCAAGCCAGCGACATGACTTTGACGCAATCACAAACATTGCGAAGTGATACAGAGCAAGCGTTGATCGCAGTGCGTCAAGTACAAGCGCCATTGTCTTTGGCGGCGCATGAGTTTGGACAATTAAACGCGGCAACAAATGCGGTCACTATTAATTTTGCGGGACTGAAAGCCAGCAACGCGCGGCGCGTGGTCTATGTGGTGGACGCAAGCGGAAGCTTGGTTGGAACTTTTCCATTGATCATTGAGGAACTTCGTAAAAGTTTGCAGCGACTTGATCCGCGCCAAAGTTTTGGAGTGATTTTTTTCCAGCGTGGCGATGCGGTCACTGTTCCGCCTGGCGGAAATTTGCAATCGGCCACGCCTGAGCGCGTGAGCGAAACCATGAAATGGATCGAGTCCAAAATGATTCCGTCGGGCCGATCCAATCCCGTCGCCGCATTTGAGGCGGCCATGGCCATGCACCCAGAAATTATTTTTCTACTTTCATCCGACATCACTGGCTCTGGCGAATTTGAAATGTCGGAAATGGCCCTTCTTGCGGCGCTAGAACGCCTCAATCCAATTGACCCCTCAACCAACCGCCGTTTGACACGCGTGCAATGCATTCAATTTCTTGATCCAGATCCACTTGGAACTTTGCAACAAATTGCAAAAGAACATGGTGGCGCCGAAGGATTTATCAACATCACACGAGAAGATCTTGGTCTTGACCCCCGCTAGGAGATTTATATGAAGATTCGTCATGTCGCAACCGCGTTCGCCTTGCTTGTTCCTGCATCCAATTCGCTCGCTCAAGGTTTTGGAAGCATTTTCTTTGTGATCATGGAGACAAGTCCAGATGGCTCTAGTCGAATTGAATGGGTCGGCAGTTGCATGATTTGGTTGCTCATGACCATGAGCATGGCGAACATGTATTTGATTTCCACTTTATGGGTGCGCAACAAGCGACAGCGAATGTTGCCTTTGGCATTCGCCAATGAAATGGACAAGTTGCTTGATGAAGGACACCATGTGGAGGTGGTTGAATTGGCGGCGGCAGAGTCAAGCGACTACAGCGCCATACTGAGCGCGGCGCTTCGACAGGCGCCAGCGGGACATGCAAGCATGGTGCGCGCCGCCGAGCAAGCTGGCGAAGAAGCCGCCGTGAAACGATTTCGCAAATTGGAGCCGCTGAATGTTCTAGGACAAGTCAGCCCCATGATTGGTCTTTTAGGCACGGTTTACGGCGTAATCATGGCATTTCAAACCATCGCACGAACAGGCGGAAACGCCGATCCCGTCACGTTGGCCGCAGGAATTGGCACCGCGTTGGTGGCAACATTTTGGGGATTGCTTATCGCCATTCCCGCGCTTGGCGCGTACGCCACCATGCGCAACGCCGTTGACGCGGCCACATTAGAGTCCGTGCGTCGCGTGGACACATCCCTGAATCGATTTGCGCCTGGTCAGTCGCGCTCCATTTCATCGGCGGCCTTTCGCGCATCGCCAACGGCGGAAGTTGTTCGATGAGAAGCATGCTCACTCGCGGACCCGCGAAGATTGAAGCGGTGATCACTCCATTGATCGATATCGCCATGCTGCTTGTGGTTTTTTTCGCGCTTGTCTCTCAAATTGGAATTGCGGATTTTGTAAAACTAAATCTGCCCAAGCCTTCGCCGACCGCCGCTGTTCCAGCCCGCAACGAATCGCGCATCGTCATCAATGCGATCGCCAACCAAGATGGCAATGTGACCTCATGGCGATTTTCAGGAGAAGATTTTGACGTCAACCCAACTGGACTGCAATCGCTGAGCAAAGCCGTCACAGCCGCCATACGCGCCAACCCAGCCGCGCAAGTGCATTTGCGCGCGGATGCCAATGTAAAATACACCTATATTTCCCCTGTTTTAGATCAAGTTGGCAAAGCCGCTGCGACCGCAATTCCTGGCCATGTTGTGAAATTACGGCTTGCCGTGCAACCGGAGCATCGTGGTGGCTGAAACTGCATCTATTGCCGCAGCGCTTGATGAACTTGCCCGTGGTCAGGGGCCAGTTGAAACTTATTCCCATTCCACTGATGACGTGCTTGCCAACAGGCGCGCTGCGCGACGAGCCAAGCGAGGCATTTCACTCAATGTGATTCCAATGATTGATGTCACTTTTTTCTTGCTTGTGTTCTTTGTGTGTGCAAATAAAACGTTGGATCGCGAAGAATTGTTACGCACAGATTTAAGCCAACGCGGTGTTGCCATGGTGAATCCAACCGCGCTTACTTTGGATGAGCCCCCGCTTCGTATTGAGTTGTTTCGTAAAGACAACCACACCATGATCAAGGTGTTGGCTCCAATGGCGCAACCAGAATCGTTTGAACAACTGACGGAAGTATTCAATTCCAAACGCTATTCACCAGAGAATCCAAATGGACTTTTTCCAAGTGACCACCCACTTGAATTGGCGCCCGCGAAAGAAGTTCCATGGGAGGATGCCGTGGCCGCGTTCAACGGACTGGTGCGCGCTGGCTACCAACAGATTCACTTCGCGGAGCCGCAATGAGTTGTGTGAAATATTCATTTTTGGCTTTATTTATAAGCATTTCCGCGCATGGAGCCGCGCAAGATACAAAGCCACAACCCGCCAATGCAGCGGCGCAACCCGCCAGTGATTCCTCCGCCTCGGCGCTTGAGAGCATCGCCAATTTAAAGCAGCGTGTGAAACTTGCTCCAACAGAGGCTTTGCAACGAACTGCCGCGGAGGAACTCCTTGCAGTGCGTCGCGGGCTTCTGGCCACAAATAAAAGTGACGCTCGCTGGCCAATCTGGTTGGCCGATCACGCGGAGGATTGCTTCACGGTGGCGCTTCCCGCGGGTGACGATGTGGACCGAGTCATCTTTGGAATCGCTGGCCCAGAGGCGCGGCGCAGAGTGCGCGACCTTTCGCGCGAAATGTTGCTGGCCGCGGAGGACGCCGATGCATCATCCCTTGTGGTGATTGAGCGCAAGGGACCCGACCGACCCACGCCACAAATCATTGCACAACTTGAGCAGGTTGAACGCGCGCGGCGAATTCCACTCTTAAGATCACTGGCGGAAATATTGAACACCGAAACCGCCGAGTACGACTCGCAAAAGCGTCGAGCCATGGCGGAAACGGCGCTCTCACGATTGGACGCACTTGTGACAGAACTGGACGACCGGACCACAAGCATTGTGAGCCGCTATGGTGGCTTGGCCGCGGCGCGCTTGGGTGACGAGTTGCGTGCCAATAGATATCTTTCACTTTCAAGGCAAAAAGCGGCAAATGATGAGGCTTTAGTCACGCTTGCCGATTTAGCTTCGTTACGAGCGGCGGGATTGCTGCGTGGTCCAAACCAAGCCGCCGACGCGGCGACGGTTTTGGAAGGCACTGGTTCAATCACTCGTCAACTGGCAATTGCGGAGTTGCTCTGTCGCCTGCGCAAACAAGCCATGGGTGAGTTGGCCGCGGATTCGCCAACCACACAACGCGCTTGGACGGCACCCTTGGCAGATGTGCTGCGCCATAGTTCGACAAAAAATATTTCTGCCACACGGGACGCGGTGCTTGCCAAACTGGCTTCAATTGAGCGCGATGGCACACCACTGCCTGAACGAGATCCAATGTGCATGATCGCTTCGGCGGATCAAGCGATTGACAAAGGTGAATTGATCACTGATCGAATGAGTCAGCTGCAAGCTTTGACCAACGATCCAGCGGTTCTTGGCGTCATGCAGGCCGCCGCCTTGCGAACATTAACGCGCATGGATCTTGCAGCTGATCATTGGAGCGACGCCGCCGACCGATCCATTCGGCTTGCCAACGAACATGCCGCCGACGCGGCAAGTCCCGCCGCCATTGCTCTTGCAATTCGCGTGAGCTGGGAGCTGGACAAAGGAGCAGACGGACAAGATGCCGTGGCACGAAATCGCCTAGAAAAGGCTGTGAATTTGGGCGCATCGACATTTCCAGATCATGCGGAATTTGGACTGTGGCAATTGGAAAGACAAACTCTTGCCACGGAGGCGCTGGCTGAGAAACGTACTTGCTCTCTTGAAAATTCCGCGCCCACCGCCAGCTTTGATGCAAACACCTCAACCGTCAAGGAAATGAAAGATCGATTGAACGCGGCGCAGGCGTGGATTGAAGTTGAAGGCGGCCACTATCAAGCTGCATTGGATTGCCTTGCGCGAAGTAGTGGTGAAACGCTTGGCCCCACCGCGGCAGCGCGTCGATTATCCGCAAAAATTTCCGCGACCACGGCATTGGCTAAAGATATTTCCAATGACCAAGAGTTGATTGCCGCCAACCAAAAGAATCCGGGGCTAGTCGCGGGCCTGACAGCAAGAAGATTGCACGCCTTGATGCCCAAGGAACGTTGGACGGCGGTCATGCCAGCTTTCAATACAACTCTTTCCGCAACTGCGGTGTCGCTTATGAATACGCTCAGTATGAGCAACTCAACAGACGCGGTGGCTTGGCTTGACCTAGCAGATTTACTGCGTTTTGCAGGTGAATTTGATCAATCATGCAAAGCCTATGACAAGTCTCTTGGATTCAAACCCAATTCCAAAGAAGCGTTGCTTGGCAAGGCTGAATGTTTATTCGCTCGCAATAATGACGCGTCGCTTGGCGAAGCCATGTCTATTTACAAACAACTACTCGCTGGTCAGGAGTATGAACCAAATCCCGCGCAACGCGACCAGGCGTGGTGGCTTTGCCAGTTGCGTCAATTAGAAATTTTGCGCTCGGCAAAGCGATGGGATGAACGCGCAACCATGCGCGCGGCCCGCTTGAAAGCGCTGGATGAAACGCTTGGCTCGCCGGAGTTTGCAAGCGCATTCGCTAAAGTTTTGAATTCTTAAAACCAAAAGCGATGTGCTTCATCACACACGTGCGCTCGCTCATCCCTTGGTGAGATCTAGAGAGAAGCAGTGTTCGCAATCTTCATTGCCTTCAATGTCGCCACCACATCGGCAAGCGGCACAACGCGTTGTCCACCGCCATCAAGGTCTTTAATGGCAACGGCGCCTTCGGCCATTTCCGCGCCAAGAATCAGCGCGGTGCGCGAGCGGTACTTGCCCGCTTCACTCAGCAATTTTCCCACGTTTTTGGTGGCTTTCCACGAATGTCGCACATGCAAACCCGCGCGACGAATTTGCATGACCAACTTGGGCAATTCCTTTTCGGAGGCGTCGCTTCCATCAGAAATTAAAAACACATCGGGACGGGGCAAAAGTTCCCCGCCATCTTTTGGCAACAATCCTTTATCAGCCAACACAAGTCCAAGCACAACATCGCCCATTCCAAAACCAATTGCCGGCATTTTTGGTCCGCCAAACAATTCAACCAGTCCGTCATAGCGCCCGCCACCAGCGATGGCGCGCTCTTTGCCCGCGCACTCGTGCACTTCAAAAACGGTGCCTGTGTAGTACGCAAGTCCGCGCACAATTCCAAAATCCCATTGACACCAATCCGACAGACCAAGCGCATTTAATTTCTCGGACAACTCCGCAAGTGGCGCAAGCACATCTGCGCCCACGCCAAGAGATGCCGCGACCTCATTCATGCTTGCCGACACTGGAAGTTTAGTTCCCGCGATGGCGGCGAATCTTTTTTGCGCCGCATCATCAAGTCCAAGCTTGACCGCGCGTGTTTGAAATTCTTCAGGCGACAATTTGTCGCGGCGATCAAGCAATTCAAAGGCTTCACCAATGTGGTCCACCGCCACGCCCGCGGCGGTCAACACGGCCGCTGAAGCGCCGCGATGCGCCAATCGAAAACGCACATCCGTGGGCTTTAAACCAAGCCTTTCCAGAGCCAATGCGGCGCACGCGATCACATCGCAATCAGCCGCGGCGCCTTCGCTTCCAAGCAAGTCCACGTTCCACTGCACAAACTCGCGCAACCTTCCACGCTGTGGACGCTCCGCACGAAAATGCAGTGGTATGGCGAACCACTTGGTTGGTACGGACAATGTTCCCGCGCGCGCGGCGGCCATGCGCGCCAATGTTGGCGTGAACTCGGGGCGCAACGCGTAATCATCGCTGCCACCAGCTCGGCGAAATGAGAAAAGTTCGCTGACAATTCCCGGACCGCTCTTGGCGGTGAACAAGGACAAGTGTTCAAAGGTGGGACCTTCAATCTCATCAAAGCCACAATCCACGCTGGCCTTGCGCCAAATATTTTCCACATGGCGACGTAGCGCCATTTGATCTGGATAGAAATCGCGCGTTCCTTTTGGACTTTGAAAAGCTGCCATAGTTTGAGATAGTAGGGAATCCGCAACAACAGTGAGTTGCCTTCTTTGCAACGTACCCGCATCAACACATCAGCGTGAGGAATTCAGTTCGGCCATTGACCGATGACGTGTTTCTGGCAGGGTAAAGAGCGTCCAAAGGCTCACCAATAAACCCACCATTAAATAGGTCACTGGCCCCCATTGCCACTTCAATGACTCCACAAACCAAGTGGCAATCAGCGGCGAAGTGCCTGCAAATATGGCGATTGCCAACGAATACGCCACGCTAAATAGACTGCAGCGAATGGCGGCGGGCGTGAGTTCCACAATCATGGCGCCTTGTAAACCAAACAAAATGGAAACTGGAATTCCCACCAGTGCCTGGCCAATCGCAAACTCGCTCTTGATTCCAGATTGACACAACTGCATGGCGGGCACGGTGACAATCAACAACATCACAACACTGATCATACTGATCAAGCGTCGACCAAATCGATCGCTCAACCAACCACCAGCCAGGATCAACGGAATTTGATACGCCATTGACATTGTGTTCAAGCCTTGCACCCATGGCTCACCTTTGGCAACGCCCTGCTCCAATAAATCCGGCGCCCACACAAAGAACAAATAGAACGCAATGTTGACGCCAGTGACAATGGAAATAATTTCGAACGCCTTGCGATAATTGCGCGTGATGTCGTTGAAGACCTTGCCCACACTCAAGTCCTCTTTCGCACTTTGATCCTGGGTCTCGGGCAAACTTGATCGCAGCCAAATAGCCAAAGCGCAGATGGGCAGACCAAGCAAGAATGGAATGCGCCAACCCCACGCGCTGACCGCCTCGGCGCTCAATTGCTCCTTTAAAATCCAATCCGTTGCTGAGCCCAACAAGAACCCTGTAAGGCAACCCACTGTTGCCAAACTGCTCAGTGTGCCGCGCCAGCGAATGGGGGCTATTTCCGCTGAATACGTCATACTTCCGGTGTACTCGCCACCCACGCTCATGCCTTGACCCATGCGGCACAGCACCATCAACACAGGCGCCGCCAAACCAACTTGCGCGAATGTTGGAAGCAATCCCATGACCAAACTTGAAAGCCCCATCATGAGGACGCTCATGACCAACATGGCGCGCCTACCAAAGCGATCACCAATAGGGCCAAGCACCATGGCGCCAACTGGCCGCATGAGATAGCCCACAGCGAACACCGCGAATGCGGAAAGTGTTTGCGCCGTCTGGCTTTCGTTGGGAAAGAAAAGCGGCCCAAGCGTGGTGGCTAAATATCCGTAGACCGCGAAGTCATACCACTCCAGCACATTGCCAATGGTGGCCGCCAACATCACGCGCGCTACACCTTCGTGCGGAGTGCCTGGTTGTTGAATTGGAGATGTAGGCGTGAGGCTGATCTGACTCACGCGGATTGAAATTCCTTGGGCGTGTCGCCTTCACGCATTGATCTTAAAAATATCACCGCGGGCAAACCAGCGAGCGACCACGTGACCGTGCTATCCATGATCATGGCCAGCGTCCAATCCGTGGGCACATACATAAAGTTCCACGCCACCAAATGCACGCCCATGTTCATAAAC
>CAIUGT010000082.1 GCA_903898755.1 uncultured bacterium
ACCCAAAGGCGTGACAGCGCCGCGCGTACTTTTTTACGGCCACTATGACGTGCAGCCAGCCGACCCGATTGAATTGTGGACGAGTCCACCGTTTGAACCAGTGATCATGAGTGGCCCGATGGGAAAGCGCGTTGTGGCGCGTGGCGCGGTTGATGACAAGGGACAAGTGATGACATTCTTGGAGGCGTTGCGCGCGTGGCATGAATGCGCGGGTGGACCGCCCTGCCCCGTCACCGTGATTTTGGAGGGCGAAGAAGAATCTGGAAGTGAAAGTTTTGAGCCATTTCTACGTGAATATGCCAAGGAATTGGAATGCGATGTCGCCATTGTCAGCGATACAGGAATGTGGGACATAGACACTCCGGCGATCACAACCATGCTGCGCGGTCTGGTGTATGTGGAGGCGAAGTTGAAGGGACCGTCGCATGATTTGCATTCGGGCTTGTATGGCGGAGCGATCGCCAATCCGATCAACTCTTTGGCGCGCATGATTGCCAGCTTGCACAACAACAATGGCAGCATTGCCATTGAAGGTTTTTATGATCAAGTGAAGCCGCTGCCAGAAAAAATAAAATCACAGTGGGACACACTTGATTTCAACGACTCGGAATTTTTAGGCAAGGCCGGCGTCAGCAAAGGTTTTGGCGAGCCAGGCTTCAACGCGATGGAGCGAACATGGTGTCGACCCACGTGTGATTGCAACGGCATTAAGGGTGGCTATCAAGGCGAGGGTGCGAAGACCGTGATTGCAAGCGAGGCCACCGCGAAGATTTCTTGCCGCTTGGTGGCCGACATGGATCCAGAGGATGCGTTCAAGAAATTGTCCGCGCATTTGCATGCGCGCGTGCCCGCTGGCTACACGCTTGAATTGAAAACATTCGGCAAAAACCCGCCTATTCGTGTGAAAGATGAAAGCCCGTACTTGGTGGCTGCTGAGCGCGGATTGGCGAAAGTTTATGGAAAAAATCCAGTGTGCATTGGGACTGGCGGCAGCATTCCCGCGGTTGGGTTATTGCAACGCATACTTGGCGTGGAAAGTTTGCTGGTTGGATTTGGCCTGGATGACGATCGTGTGCACAGTCCAAACGAGAAATTTGAATTGTCCTGTTTCCGCCGCGGCGCGTTAAGCCACGCAGCGATCTTGGCTGAGCTAGCGGGACTTCGTCCTTAAATGTATCGACGGCACATCACACGATGAGATGCTTCCACTCATTTCGATTCGCGTTGGTCGCGATGGCTTTACTGCTGTACGCCACCGAACGCTTTGCGCGCGGCGATGATGTTGAAATTCATGTCGAACGATTTGGCGCTTTCAACGCGTATCGCGGCGGAGATTTGACGGCGCTTCGAGTGCGCCTTCGCAGTGACTTGCCTGAACCCACTTCAGCGATAGTGCAGTGGGATGTGGAAAATGCGGACGGCGACATGGCGTCCTATTGGCGTGAGGTGACGCTGCCTCCTGGGCAAAATGTGACGCGTTGGTTGTACGCCAAATTGCCGCCTTTTTCCGCTCAATCCTTGGCTACGTCTATTTTTAATATGAGCGTGTTTCAGGCCCAAGGCGCGCGGCGAATTCGTTTACTGGGAACACTGCGATTCACACCCACGCAAGCGCAAGAGCCATCGCTGCCACTTGAAATGAATCAAGATGCGATCGCATTGGTGGGAGACGGTCGAATGGGTCTTGAAGATCTTGGCGCGCTGGCGAATGGATTTGCGTTTGTGCCAAGCATGAATTCCTTCACGCAGTTGCCACGCGGAATTTCTCCGGCAGAATTTCCGGATCGATGGGAAGGCTTGTGGAGTTTCAACGAAGTGATTTGGTCGCAAGCTTCACCGCAATTACTCACCGGTGATCGAGCCACAGCGTTGCGGGATTGGATCGCTCGCGGAGGTTCGCTTGTGATTGTGTTGCCAGAAAGCGGGAACTCTTGGGGGATTGGCGGCGGCGCGCCGAATTTTCTTTCCGATTTATTGCCGACCGAAGGCGTGACACAAGTGGATGGCGTTCCTGTGGAAACATTGCTTCCCGTGCTTTCGCGCGCCAGGGAATTGCGACGCACGAATGTGCGAACTCCAGTCTATGTATTTGACTCAAACTCCTTAAGTAAGCCATGGAAAGGATTGATTGCACTTCCAGAAACAAGCGCAATTGAAGGTACTTCCAGCGAAATTGAAAAATGGAATGGGCGTGGATGCATTGTCATTGGGCGCTCATTTGGACATGGCCGAATTACGCTGATTGGCGTTGACATTGACGCATTGCACCGCGGTTCATACTCCAATGAATCATTACCGCAAGTGGATGTATTTTGGAATCGCATTTTGGGCAGGCGCGCCGACTCCATGAGCGCCAATGATTTTGATCGCCTACAGAAAAATGATCCCAAGAAACTTGCCAGCGCTTCCAACTATGAAGAATACGACTGCGGCGAAGGCGACTTGGTATTCAGCGCGATTGGATTGCAGGGCCGAGTCACAAGTGGCGTGCTGCTTACGCTTGGATTGTTTGTTGTCTATTGGATGTTGTCGTGTCCGATTGCGTGGTTGGTGCTGCGAAAGAAAAATGCGCAGCGCTTGACATGGCTTGTGTTTGTTTGCGTGTCACTGCTGGCCTGTGCCGCCGCGTACGGATTGAGCAGTCTGATCAGCACAACAACTTCTGATCTTCGACACCTCACGGTGCTCGATTCGATTGATGAACCCGGGTCAACGCCATCCAACATAAATCAACCCGCGCGAGCAACGATGTGGCTTAGCGCCCTGCTTCCAGGATTTGGAACTACAGAAATCGCAATGAAATCGGCTGAAAATCAACGAAATATCTTGACGACCTGGGCGCCGCCAATAGGTGGAAATGTTCAGGGCTTTCCAGATTCCGCGCGCTTTGACCAGCCAATAGACGACCCTGGGAAGAGCACTCTTCCAGCACGCGCAACCACAAGCGACTTTGAGGCGCGCTGGTTGGGAGACGTATCGAAAAGTTGGGGCACGCTTCCCATGCAGATGGCTGACAAAAAAATACAGGCGACTGCGACTCAGGGAAACTTGAATCTCATTTCACTGACGGGCTCACTCACGCATCATTTACCCGGCGCGCTGAAAAATGTGACATTGATACATGTGTCTCCATTTCAATTTCCAACGCAACACTGGAGCGACAGCAACCGTCTTACGTTGCACCCCACCGCGCCGCTTGCCAATGCGGGCCGCATGGTTGCGCTTGCGAATGATTGGTTGCCAGATCAAGAATTGAATGTCGCCCAAGCGCTCTATCCAAACGGACCGGTCGATGCCGCAAAACTAGATGCAGGATCGCTCACACAAGAAATTCTGAACCGCTACGCGCGACCTTTACGACAACTCACCGCGCGAATTTTGTCTCGTCAGGGGGACGATGTATTTGCAGGCAAGCGTCTGCAAACCAATTTGGAAATGCTTTCCTTGTATCAAATGATGCAACCGCCGGCGTATGAAATGAATCCTCCAGACGCGCCCGCACCGATACGCGTGACTCGAGAATTGGGTCGATCGCTGGACTTGTCACGTTGGCTGACGCAACCGTGCTTGATTGTCATTGGAACCCTTGAAGATGTCGCAATTCCTGTTCCAGTGGATGTATCTGGGGAGCCCGCAATAAGTCGTGGCAACGTGCTGGTTCGCTACATCATTCCCCTGCCCGATGATGCGGCCATCTTTTGGCCGCCGCTTCCCGTACCCTGAGTTCATCGTGGCAATGATTGAAACTGCCAACCTCACGAAAAAATATGGCGACTTGATCGCCCTAGACAATTTGAATTTGTCCATTGAGGCTGGCGAATGTTTTGGATTCATCGGCCCCAACGGCGCGGGCAAGACCACCACGATTAAAATTCTGGCCACGCTGCTGAAACCAACTTGGGGCGAGGCGCGCGTTGATGGAAAAACCATCGGCTACCAAAATAATTTGATCAGACCTTTGATTGGCTATGTGCCAGATTTCATGGGCGCCTACGAAGAAATGACGGTGAGTGAATACCTGGAATTTTTCGCAGCCTGCTACGGCATTCACGGCAACGAGCGATTTCGCGCGGTGCACGACGTTTTGGAATTGACGGATTTACGCGGCAAATCAAGCACGGAAGTCAATGGCTTAAGCCGTGGCATGCAGCAGCGACTCAGCGTGGCGCGCGTGCTACTTCACAATCCCAAAGTGCTTTTCATGGACGAGCCCAACTCCGGTCTTGATCCTCGGGCTCGCATTGAGATGCGCGAACTGCTGAAGGAGCTTCTGCGCATGGGAAAAACTATTTTAATTTCCAGCCACATTTTGCCGGAGCTGGCGGAACTGTGCACCAGCGTTGGCATTATCGAACGCGGCAAATTGGTGTTCGCCGGCAGCATGAAAGATGTTTTATCACGCGCGCAATTAGGAACTCTGGTGAAGATTGTGGTGGATGAGCGCCCCGAGGCCGCCGCCGAACTTTTACGCAAGGTGAACGGCGTGAGTCTGGTGGAACTGAAAAATAGCGAAGGCGTCACTCGCATTGAAGTGACGCTGGATACAGATACCGCCGTGTCCGTCAGTGATTTGCCCAATCGCCTCATCACGGCGGGATTTCGTATAAATTCAATGCAGCAAGCGGAGGCGGATCTAGAGACCGCGTTTCTTCGCCTGACCAAAGGCCTGGTTGCTTAATGAGATTTCAGAAATGACAGATGTTCTTCTAATCGCGGATAGACGGCGCAAAGGCGTGCCCGAGGCCATTGAGGAAGTGCGCCGAATTATCACGCCGCATGGCCGCATTGTTGAGGAATTGGAGGCCGACCTTCGCCCCATTCCGCCGCGAACGATCTTTGATTTAGTTGTTGTGCTGGGCGGCGATGGAACATTGATCGCGCAGTGCCGCCGCCTGCTTGACCGCGGCGTTCCCATGGTTGGTTTGAACTTTGGACGTCTTGGTTTCTTGGCGGAATTTGATTTGGATTCGCTGCGTCAACATGCCACCATGATTTTTGGACACGACGCCATTGTGCGCAACCGAATGGTGCTTGACGCGATCGTGCGCAACGCGCGCGGCGACTTGGTGCATGAAGGACTTGCCATTAACGAAGCCGCCGTGACCGCCGGCACTCCATTTCGCATGATCGAATTAAAAATTTCCTTTGGGCGCGATCAAGGTCCGGACCTACTTGGCGACGGCGTAATTGTGGCCACGCCAATTGGAAGCACCGCCTACAACGTGAGCGCGGGCGGACCAATTGTGCAACCAGATCTTGAGGCCATGATTGTCACGCCAATTTGCGCGCACAGTTTGGCATTTCGACCCATTGTGACCGCGAGCCATTTGGAAATCATGATTGAAGTGATGCGCGCCAATGACGGTTCCGCTTTGGTGCTTGATGGGCAAGCGATTGTTCCGCTGAGCGCGGGCGACCGCGTGCTAGTTGGTCGCCACCATACTGCAGCCAAATTCATTGGAAATCCTGATCGAACGTATTGGGACACATTGGCCGACACCATGCGATGGGCAGCCGCGCCAAGCTATCGCCGCCCAAATTCTCCCTGAAATTCTGGCGGAAATTGCGCCTGAAATTTGGCCTGAAATCAGCCGCGCAACGACGGCTTGAATCTGCCAAACACGTGCGCCACTTTTTTCTACACTCGCTCGTTCCATGAT
>CAIUGT010000083.1 GCA_903898755.1 uncultured bacterium
CACCGCACTAAAGTAAGCAATCTCATGACCATCACCGCAAAAGCAATTTCATGTCGCCAAGTTGCGCGCCCCACGGCGCCACAGGGATTTCAAGCATGATTTGCGTGGAATGCCAATTCGTGAATCGCAATGGCGTTCGTTTTTGCACTCGTTGCGGTACGCAGCTGTTTTTAATGTGTCTGCAATGCCACACGCCCGCGCAGGCCGACGATGCGTGCTGCGGCAGTTGCGGAGTTCAGCTTTCACCCGCAACAAAAAAATTGCCTGTGCTTGCGCTTGCGCCTTCAGCCACCAACGCCACGCCCGCTGCGCAGAACGCCGTCGAAGCGCAAGATTCCGAGCGCCGCAACGTCACTGTGTTGTTCGCCGACATCAGCGGCTTCACTGCCATGAGCGAAAAGTTAGACCCCGAAGTGGTCACCAGCCTTATGAACGGCTGCATGCGCAATTTGGCCGACATTGTCACTCGCTACGAAGGCCATGTCGACAAATTTATTGGCGATTGCATCATGGCTATTTTCGGCGCCCCCATTGCGCATGAAAATGATCCCGAGCTCGCCCTTCGCGCCGCCCTGGACATGATGAAGTCCATGGAGGAGTACAACAAAACGCTTCCAGTTCAACTGGAAACTCCGCTTGCGTTGCACACCGGCATTAACACGGGCATGGTGATTGCCGGCGGCATGGGCACCGATCAAAAAATGCAATACACCGTCATGGGCGACACGGTGAATTTGGCGTCGCGCATGGAATCGCTGGCTGTCAGCGGTGAAACTCTGGTGAGTTCATACACATACAACCTCACGCGCCACGCGTTCGACTTTGTCGCCATGGATTCCGTCAAAGTGAAGGGCAAAAAAGATCCCGTCGCTGTGTACCGCGTGATGAAGCCCAAGGCTGTCACCGCAAGCGATACAAAACCAAGCGAAAGTCTGCCGCTGGTTGGCCGCGAACAAGAGATCAAGATTGTTGGCGACGCCTACACGCGATTCCGCAAGGGCATGGGGCAAGCGGTGTTCCTGATTTCCGAACCAGGCGTTGGTAAGAGTCGTTTACAGACCGAGTGCAATAAACAGTTTTATGAGAACGACATTCAAACAGTTTCCGGCGCGTGTCGCTCTTATTCCAGTTGCACTTCGTATTCCATTTTCATAGAACTCTTTCATAATTTGTTTGGCGTGAACTCCGACGATGTCGCCATGGCGGCCGCGCACAAAGTGGCGACTGGTTTACCGCTTGTCTTGGGATTGAATCCAGAAACGTTGCCCACCGAGGCCAAAGAAGCGATCGTCTTTATTGCTTTCATGTTGGGAGGAAATCTCAGCAGCGAATATGACATTCCCCTGCAGGACATGCCGGCCCAGGAAATTAAAATTGCAACTTTCCGCGCTATTTCTTGGTTGTTTGAGTGCATGGCCAGCAAGAAGCCATTGTCCATTACGTTGGAGGATTTGCATTACGCCGACGCCGCCTCCATTGAATTAATCGCGCATCTTTTCCGCGTGGTGGGCAAGTCGAACATTCTTCTCATCCTGCTGCTGCGACCCAATAAGGATCACGCGTCGGCGCGGTTGCAACCCATCGCGCGCAAGTTGCTTCAAGACGCGTGCATTGAAGTGGCGTTTCGACATTTGGACAACAAGGAAAGCGACCAGTTGTCGCGGCTTCTACTGCACAGCGAAAAAGTTCCTGAGCAACTCTTGCGTTTAATTCGCGAGCGCTCCGCAGGCAACCCTTTATATATAGAAGAGATCGTGCGCAGTTTGCGCGACGAGGGCGCGGTGGAAAAAACAGACGCCGGCGAGATCCGTATTTTGCGAAATCTTGCCGATGTGTCCATTCCCAATTCGCTGAGCGGCATCATTGCCGCGCGCGTGGACCGTTTGCCCGCGCACTTGAAAGAGCTTTTGAATGTGGCCGCGGTCATTGGTTCCACGTTCCGCTTGGATTTGTTGCGTCGCGTTGCCAACATTCCAAACTTGGACGCGTTGCTGGACACGTTGACACAAGAAGAAATACTTTTTGAGTCGCAAAGTTTTCCAGAAATTGAATACAGCTTCCGCAATGTGTTGATTCAGGAGTCCGTGTACGGCGCCATGTTGCTGAAAAAGCGCAAGGCCTTGCATTTGCAAGTGGCCCAACAAGTGGAGCGCTTGTTCGCCAACAATCTTGAAGAGCAAGCGGAGTTGTTGGGCTATCACTATCACTTGGCCGAGGAATGGGCGCCGGCGTATGTGCATTTGGTTGCCAGCGGCATGAAAGCCAAGCGCGCGTTCGCCAATGAAGAAGCGGTGCGCGCATTTTTGCGCGCGCTCAGCGCCGCGCCGTTTGCCGATGCCAAGCAAATGTCGGTCACTGATTTACATGTGCATCTTTCCGAAATCAAGGAACTCATGGGCGAAATGTCCGAAGCCATTGCCCATCGCGAAGAGGCCATTAAAACCACAATCGATGCGAAATTGCAGGCGGATTTCCTGCGCAACATTGGCCGCATGTATGAGAAGCGCGGTTTCAAGGAAGACGCCACGAACGTGTATGAGCTGGCACTTGTGCTGCTTGCCGACCATGTCGACTCCCTTGAAATGGGCCTGCTGTACATGAATCAAAGTTGGGTGCTCAATCGCTCCCGTGAATTTGGGCCCGCCATGGAAAAGGCAAATGCGGCGCTGGAGATTTTCAAGGCGCACAACTCGCGCGAAAATATCGCGCTGATCTACAACAATTTGGCGGTCTTTTACGAGCATCAAGATGATTTGGACAAGGCCCTGGACTACAACCAGCGCAGCTTGCAATTATTCACCGAATTAAATGACAAGCGGCAAATGGCGAATTTGTATTTATCCATGGGCTATGTTCACAACAGCCGAAAAGAGTTTGAGCTTGCGCTGGAGTATTTCAGCAAGTCGGTCACGCTTATGGAGCGCATCGGCAATCGCTACGGCTCGGGCACCGCGCTTATGGCCAAGGGCCGCATTTACATGGACACCAACCGCCTGGACTTGGCCGCGCGCGAGTTGAATCATTCGTTGCGCATTCATCAAGAGTTGGAC
>CAIUGT010000084.1 GCA_903898755.1 uncultured bacterium
CGAGCAAGCGCGCTTGCAAGAGATTGAACAAGCGCGACAAGAAGCGCAAGCCCGCGCCGAGGCCGAGGCCCGATTTGCGCAGGAACAAAAACTGGCGCAACAACAAGCCGCGCAACAAGCCAATCTTGCCGCTCGCGCTCAAAGGCTTGATTCCATGAAATCCACGCACGCCGCTTCTATTGCGCAATTGCAAAGCGAAATACAAATGGCGGAGGTCGATCGCCAAGGCTCGCAAAAGACGCTTCGTGAAATTGAAGATCGAATTGATCAAGCAGAGCAAATGCATCAGCAAGTTTCCGTGGCCCGCGACGCCGCGGACCAGGTTCGCGCGCAAGCTGTTCAGTCAACAGAAACTGCGAATCAGCTTAGAAATGCCTCGGAAAGCGCGTTACTTGAAGCCAGGCGTTTGATGCAAGAGGCGGATCAGTTTCGCGCTTCTGCCGCCGCGTCAAAGGCCCATGCGGAATCCATTCGCGCCGCCGCGCAAACCGATCGAGCGGCCGCGCAAGAAGCTGAAACCCGCTGGGCGCGGGATCAAAAGTTGGCGCAAGAAGCCATCGCGCGTTCGGAAGCCACGCGCGCAATTGTGGTGGAGGCTCAACAGCGCGCGGAGCGGGCGCAGAGTGTGGCGCGCGAATCTGAAAGTCGCGCCACTCGCTTTGAAGAAGCCGTGCGCATTGCCACCGAGCAAGCGTTGCAAGAGCGCGCGTTGGTGCAAACCATGCTTGATCGAGTGGAGCGTGAACGCGCTTCGGTGGAGGAGGCCCGTCACCGCGCTGATGAGGAGCGTGTTGCGGCCGATGCGGCGCAGCGTCGCGCCAATGAACAACGAATTGTGGCGGAAGAAGCGGCGCGTCGAGCGGATGTTGAACGTCTGGCCGCTGAGCAGGCATTCGCGCGCGCTGATGCTGCTGCTGCGCGCGAGCGTGAACTTGTGGAAAATGTTGAGAAGCAGCGCGA
Organism: uncultured bacterium; assembly: GCA_903898755.1. Taxonomy (GTDB): domain Bacteria; phylum Planctomycetota; class Phycisphaerae; order Phycisphaerales; family SM1A02; genus SYAC01. The sequence goes on from CAIUGT010000084.1 coordinate 961, forward strand.
GCTTGCTGTGGAAGCCATGCGCCGTGCGGATGAATTGTTGGTCACCGCAAAGATTGCAACCGATGAGGCCAGTATCGCGCGCGCGGAACTTGGCCAAGCTATAAACATGTTGGAGCGTGATCGCTCCGCGGAAATCGAGGCTCGCGCCGCGGCTGATCGTGAACGCACCGTGGCGATTGAAGCGGAGCGCAGCGCCCGCCGTGAACGCGAAGCCGTGGAACTTGCGAATGGGCGTTTATATAGGGAAATCGAAGCAATTCGTGAGGCCGATGCCCAGGCTGAAACGGCGTCCGCGCAGGCGCGCGAGGCCACCGCGCTGAGCGAGGATAAGCAACGGCAAGCAAGCGACGCGCAGGCGCGCGTGGAAAAACTTCTTGCGGAGTCTGAGTTGGCGCAGGCGGAAGCCGCGCGGCTTGAGCAAGAGGTGGAGCGTGTGGAACGCGACCTTGATCGCCGCCGCGCGATGGCGCAAGAACAAGCGAATCGTTTACGCGAGCGTGGAGAAGCGTGTGAACGGTTGCGTCAAGCTGTAGATGCGGCCGAAAAGAATTTAAAGTTGGAACTCGAAGCCATGTCACTGGATGAGCAAGCGGTGCGTGAAGGATCCGCGGCATCGGAAACATTGGAGCGACTTGGAAAAACACTGGCTGAGGCGCAATCCGCCGCTGCGCACATTCAACAACAGCGACGCGCGGTGCAAGCGGAGCATGAATTGCTTGCCGATCAAGAAGCGATTGCGTTGCGTCGCCAACTGGAGCTCGATCAAGAGTTGACCCAACGAGTTGAAAGCGCCCGCAAGCGTGAGCATGAGGCCCGCCATCGCGCCAATCAATTGCGTGGCGAATTGCAGGACTTGGCTCCGCTTCAAGATGAATCAAAACGCGACGTCGCTTAACGTGTACGACAACTATTTCGTGTCACGATTGATGATCGAATCGCCTCTTGCAGCCTAGTGACATAGTCGCATTTGAATGAATCAGTCTTGCGAAATCGCAACACGCTTTTCCACGCAAAGCCCTTGAATCTCCGCTAATCTGATTCAATGAATATCCGCTTTCACCGCAGCCTTCTTGGGCAATTTATTCTCTTTGGAATTGTGCCTTTCCTTGCGGTTGCAATCCTAAGCGCGCAGGTTGGCGGTTATCGAATAACCAAATTATTGCGCGGTCTTGGCGAAGAGGAAGTGCTTGTGGACGCTCGAACTATCGCGAGCAATATCAATGATCAAAATAATACGGCAATACAAATTGCTCAACTCTTGGCAACTGCCGCGGAGTATGGTTTTTTTGGCAAGCGCGAGGAAAGTATGGCGTTCACGCGCGAAGTCCTGGAGCGATCACCTGAATTTTATGGAGTGCATTATTGCTATGAGCCAAACGCCGATGGAAAAGATTCCTTCTATCTCAAGGCGAAAGCCAATGCCAGCGTGATGGGAAATGAAACCGATGGACATGGGGTAGTCGGCGCGAAGAATGCCGGCGCATCTTTGCCCGCCGCCGCCATTGATCCAAACGGCAGGTTTATTCCGTATTGGTTTCGTGACTCCACACAAGGCGACAAGATTGCGCTGAAACCTTTGGCTGAATTTGAAAATTCTTGGTACCAAAGTCCGATGCGAAATTGGCGCGACCGAAAAAGTCGTGACGCGACCTTGACAGAGCCTTACACATATGAGGGAACCATGATGACCGAGTGCACCGTGCCCTTGGTGATTGATGGAAAATTCGTAGGCACGACCGGCGTTGACCGCGCGCTGACTGGAATTCAAGCTGCGTTGCAAACATTGGCCAACGAATCTGGAAACAATGTGTTTTTGGTTTCCAAAGGCGGAAAATTTATTGGCGCGGTTTCACCTGTGGACGCAAGTGGCAATCAATTGACCGACTTTGCAGGTTTAAAGACCAAAGAAGTATCGGCAACCGTATGGGCACCCATTTTTCAACCACTGGTCAGCGCTGACTCCGGGACCTTGTGGATGGATGACCCCGCAACTCAAGTCGAAACAATTTTTGCGGCGGCCAAAATTCCAACTGGTGGATGGACTGTCGTGGTGCAAGTTCCCCCAGGAATCATCCAAGCCAGAATTTCTGATTTCACATGGACAAACTCAGTCATCTCTGGTGTTGGAATTATTTTCGTGGCGTTCCTTCTTATGCGTTTGGCAAATCGTCTTGCGGGCAAAATTAAAAATGCCGCCGCTGCCGCCGCATTTGTTGCGCAAGGCGATCTCAGTCGCCGTTACGCGGATCCAACAAACCGTGATGAGTCTGGTCAACTTTTGGAATCCATGGATGTGATGGGACAACGCTTGAGCAGTTTGGTTGGAAAAGTTCGGGAAGCCACCATCACGATCACTGGAACAGCCAATGAAATGACCGCGGCAAGCCGTCAACAAGACGAGGTCGCACAATCATTCGGAGCAAGTTCGAGTGAAATTGCCGCGGCTATTCGACAAATTTCCACCACGGGCTCCGAGTTGTTCCGCACCATGGAAACTGTTTCTTCCGGCGCAAAAGAATCGGCGCGCTTGGCAGGAGAGGGGCGAACAGATTTGCAAGACATGGCCGTCACCATGGACGCGCTCGCCACAGCCACCGGCGATATTTCAGGCCGCTTGTCGGCGATCAATGAGAAGGCCTCCAACATTAACGCGATTGTGATTGCCATTACCAAGGTTGCGGATCAAACGAATTTGCTTTCAGTAAACGCGGCGATTGAGGCGGAAAAAGCTGGCGAAAGTGGCAAGGGCTTCTTGGTGGTCGCGCGTGAAATTCGTCGCCTCGCCGATCAGACCGCTTCGGCCACGCTGGACATTGAGCGCATGGTTGAGCAAATGCAGGCCGCTGTCTCTGGCGGCGTGATGGAAATGGATCGCTTCGCCGATCAAGTGCGCCGCGGTGTTGGACAAGTCAACACCATTGGGCTGCGACTGGCGGGCGTGATTCAAGGTGTGGGTGAAATTGGCGGACAATTTGGCGAGGTGACCAGTGGCATGCAAAGCCAAGTGCAAGGCGCCGAGCAAATTCGTCAAAGCATGGACGGCTTATCAAGCAATGCCGCGCGCGCGCGTGACGCGACCAAAGAATTTTCTGAGGCCGCGCAGTCTTTAATTCTTTCCATCAGCGCGTTGCGCGAAGCCGTCGCTCTGTTTCGCCTTGCGGAACAGAACAAGCACTAATCAAGTTTGAAACAGCGTGTAGCCCTTGGATTGCAAGTCCATCACGCGCAACCAACCATCGTTGTCCACTTTCACAGCGGGCAAAAGATCGGCGTTTCCAACGCCCAATTCCTTCATGCGTCCGCCACACACTTCGGTGTCGGCGCCAGACTTCTGAAGATCCGTCACCAAACTTTTCCACGGATTTCCAGTTGTGGTTCCCATGACTCGGTTAAACGCGGCGTCATTCAATGCCAACACCAGAGCAGGACCATCAAACACAAAAATTAAACTGACTTGCTTGGTGCCCGCTGCTTTCGCCTGCGCAATGGCGTCGCGCCAATCTGCAATGCCATAGAAAATCACATCGGCGCCAGGGCGGCGGTTGGCGTAGACAACGGTTTGCCACTTATCCATTTTTGAGTTGATGTCTGCCGTGACCGCGGGCGCGGGAGTGAGGCGCGTAGCTGGAGCGCCCGCAAAAGGTTGGGTCGCATTGGCGCAACCAAATGCGGCGAGAGATCCCAGCACGAATATGAAAGTTGTTCGAATCATGCTGAAAGCATAATCGCATATGGATTCAATCGCTTGCTGGTAAAAAAACCAAAAATGCGTCAGAATACAAACATGGATTCCCTTGTACAGGCGCAGTTGAATGTTGAATCGATTCCCCCCATTCATCCTGTTGCGACAATCATTATTTGGTTGTTCGCTCTTTACGCCACGGTACTGGGTGTGAAACTTTTGTTCAAAACCAAAGGTGATTCCCGCGGTTTAGGAATGGGCTTGCTCATTGCGGTGTTTGGTTGGGCCGGCATTGCCGCGAGTTGGGAATATGTCATTAGCGTGGTCATTCACAACCCGGATGAAATCAGCACGCTCAGCGTTCCTATTTTCCGCTCCATTATGGAGTTTGGATTGTTGATGGCGCTGGTCAGTTTCACGTTGGTGGTGTTCAGCAATGTATGCATCACGGTCAAAGGAAGTGACATCATTCGTCTGCAGAAAGCGCTTCTGCGATTTGGCTTGTGGATTCTGGGGCTGTCCGTGATTTATCAAGTTCACTTCGCGGGGCAATATTCAATCAAGACGTTGGTGATTGGAGTTGGTGGAGCATTGGTGTTTGTGATCGGTCTTGGTTTGCAGCGCACGCTCACAAATCTTTTCTCCGGCTTCGATTTACAGGCCGATCATGTGTTTAAAAAAGGTGACATGGTGCAAATAGGTGTTGGCGGCCTTGAAGGCGTGGTGTGGGACACCAGTTTGCGCTCCACGCGTATCCACACACTTGATGGACAAATGTTAATCGTGGCCAATGGCGAGTTGTTGACCAAAGAAGTCTTGAATTTGGATTACCCCACACGGGCCTTGCGTGTCCGGCGCCATATCGGCATTTCATACACCACCCCGCCTATGCGCGCCAAGGATGTCATGTTGCAAGTGTTGCGGCAAGATTCCGCGGTCTTGAAATCGCCCGCTCCAGCCGTGTACTTGATCAGTTACGGCGACTCATCCATTAATTATGAATTGCGATTTTGGGTGGCTGACCGACGCGTGATGGATGAAAATGTGGACAGCGTTTTGAGTCGCGTGTGGTATGCACTGCGTGAAAGCGACATTGAGATTCCTTTCCCGCTTCGAACCATTCGCATGGTGGACATGAAGGCCGATGCGCAGCAAGTCGAAGCGTGTGAGGCACACGTTTCGCAAACGGAACAGATCGTTAGCAAATGTCCACTTTTTGATGAGTCCCACATGAGCAGTTCCGAGCGGCGCGAATTGTCGCGGGACGCTCAAGAAATTGAATTAAAACCTGGTGAGTTGGCTGTTCGTCAAGGCGAAGAGAGCGATCACATGTATTTGCTTGTGCGCGGATCGGTTCGCGTGCTTTTGAAGGGCAGGGAGCCAATTGAAATTCTGGCTCCACATTGGTTTGGTGAAATGGCGTTGTTGCTGAATCAACCCCGGTCCGCCGATGTGGTGGCTGGTGAACATGGCGTGTCATTGTTGCGATTTGCGAAAGTCAGCGTCCTGCCTGTCCTGAAACGAAGACCAGAATTTGCCAAGGAATTGCGGCAAATTTTAGAAGAGCGACGCGTTGTATCGGGTCTACAAGATGAATCGCGTAATTCTTCCACTTTCAATGAGCGGGTCGGACGTTTGGTCAAGCGCGTATTGGCCTCGCTTGTTCCTTGGTAAGAACGGGTCATTCAATTGGCAAACGGGTCGTGAAATTCAAACTGAATTGATCGCTGCCCTTCGTCGCCCGTCAGCAACACCAACACGTCTGGTCGCTTTCCGATCATGTCAAGTGGAATTTCAAATGACCATGACGTGGTCACGGGGGCATTGGGATCTTGTTGACCCAGAACGACAACGCTTTGGCCTTTGACATGCTTGCCTGCAAAATCCAGAACAACTTCAGCAACAATATTTGAGGTGGGAATGCGTGTGATTTCCACGGAAAAGACAGTGGATACATTGCATGAATATTCATTGACTTTCAACCCGCGCTTCGCCAATGCCGTTGTCAGCAACTCTTTGGATTGAAATAATTTTGTTGCGCCGTCTATGGTGTTGCTTTTATCTACGCCGATTCTGATTTTGGTATCTGGTGGAATTGTTTCTGTTGGAAGAATTTTTACCACGCCCAGTCCATCTGATTGTCTGGGTTTGCTTGAGTAAATTGGCTTGCCAGCCGAATTCACCAAAAACAAATTGGGTGGCGCGCCTTTCTTTTCATTGGAGTAGGCAAATTGCAAATTGAATCGTTGTTGCTCTCCAAGTTCCTTCAGCTTAAATCCCTTCGCTTCCAACAGACTGCTCTGAGCCGATTGGTTCATTTGCCGTGCTTGCGGAGGAATTCGTATGACATTTTTTCCAAGTTTCAGTTCGAGAGTGCCAGTAATTTTTGTGATCTTTGTAAGCGCTTCCTCAGGATTGACAATGAGACCAAGCGCAAATGCGGGGGAGTCACCGATCATTTCTGCCTCAGTGCTTGCATCACGCCATGCGGCATGGTTTGCGTCACCAAGCATTGGCGAAATTTTGATCACGTTTCCAGCTGAATCCATGGCGGATAGCGAGGTCAAACGAAATGTTTTTGTAATTGCTCCGCGTTCACCGCCCCAACACAATTGAGTCAATGACTTTGTACTGGCCTGATCAGATCCAGATTCGGCGCTTTTTTCAGGCGTGTAGGCAAGAAAAACATTCACACCGTTTGGCGAATTCGAAGCCAATTGATTGGGAATGATGCGAGGTGATGTGACAGGTGCAAGCGCCAGCGTTGTGAACGCAACTCCTAGGTATGCACATCGAATTAGAACGGATCTCATGAGGAATTATTCTACCGATGAACCAATTTGTCCGAACATGAATCGAGAACGCTTGGGAGAACAATGAGTTCGCAAAAACACAACAGCCGCGGCGAAATGCCACGGCTGTTGGAGAAATTCAATCTGAGAATTAGGCTCTTCGACGACGGCTTGTCAAACCAGCAAGTCCAAGCAGCGCAACCGCACCTGGAGCCGGAACATAGCCAATCGTGAGTGCTTCTGCGGCGGAGAATGTCACGCCAGTTGAGCCAATGTGGCTCAACTCAAGCGAAGCAATGCTTGCGCCCGTGGTAATAAAACCGCTGAACGTTGTTTGTGAGGAGATGGATCGAATGAAGGTTGTTCCATCACTTAACTTGATCTTCATAAGACCACTCTTGTATGCGCCCGCGGCATCAACATAATGGAACAGACCGCCAATGCCGTAGACATTGCCGGAAGAGAAGTCGAATTTAAGAGTGTCAGTAGCTACTACTGTTTGAACAACTCCAGCTTGACCAAGAACACCAGTGGCGGATGAGGCCTTCCATGCGTAATCGCCTGTACCGCCGGTAAAGAAGGCGGCGTTTCCGGAATACGATTCAAATGTTTGGTCGAAATTCGCCAGGGAACTTTCCAACAACCCTGCGTTAAATACTGCGGCGTTGTCAAAAACTAAAACAGCAGCGAAGGTGGTTGAGGAAATAAAAGTTGCAACTGCGGCGACGAAGGGGAACGTGCGCATAGTGGGACTCCAGACCGTTTATCGAATTTTTAAAGTGAGGGAACGTGAAAGGGAACGTTAAGTAAGGGAAGTATTAGAAACATGTCGCGGAATCAAGGAAAAACAAATTGAAGTCACAATAATATTGGATATTCCAATAATAATTTTTAAAATTTCATTTGAAATCGAATAAGTTATTGGACAAATTTTGGTTTACAAGCAAAATCAAATGAAATGTGGCCAATGTGCTCTACAAAATGGCGGCTGCAAGGCACCAAGTTGGAAAGATTGTGGTCTATCTTGAAACTCACCATGTTGGCTGATGCACAAACAAATTCACAGCCCAGCGTGACCTTGCGACATTTGGTGGCGGATGTATTCAATAAATGTGTTGAGCCAAAAGAAATTGATATCAAGCAAGGACGCATTGTCGCGATGCGACCAGCCAATGGCGAAGTTGACGAAGGAATTTTGATTCCCGGTTTGATTGACGCGCATGTGCATATTGAAAGCAGCATGTTGCCGCCAAGTGAGTTCGCGCGTGTTGCGGTGCGCCATGGCACCGTGGGCACGGTGAGCGATCCACATGAGATTGCCAATGTGTTGGGCGTTGCTGGAATTGATTTCATGTTGCGCGACGCGCGTCGAAGAACATTTCAGTTTTGTTTTGGATGTCCGTCATGCGTTCCGGCAACCGCATTTGAAAGTTCAGGAGCAACGATTGACTCGCTGCAAGTGGCGGACATTTTAAAGCGCCCCGACATTCACTACTTAAGCGAAATGATGAATTGGCCTGGCGTGTTGCACGGAGATCCTGAAGTGTTCGCAAAGATCGCTTCAGCCAAGGCGCTTGGCAAGCCAGTGGATGGGCACGCACCACAACTCATGGGCACGGACGCCGCGAAATATTTTTCCGCAGGTATTTCAACTGATCATGAATGCGTCACCTTGGAGGAGGCGCGCGGCAAGGCGCGCTTGGGCATGAAAATTTTAATCCGTGAGGGTTCGGCGGCGCGAAACTTTGAGGCGTTGTGGCCGATTGTGCTTGAATACCCAGATTTATGCATGTTTTGCACGGATGATGCGCACCCCGACATGTTGCTCAAGGGCCACATCAATGTGCTTGTGGCGCGCGCGGTGAAGTGCGGCATAAACGTGTTTGATGCGTTGCGCTGTGCAACGGTGAATCCAATTCAGCATTACAAAATTGGCAGCGGGTTGTTGAGAGTTGGAGACCGCGCCGACATGGTTTTAGTAACGGACCTGCAGGAATTTCGCGCCATAAAAACTTGGATTGCTGGAGAATTGGTGGCCAGTCATGGGCAGGCGAAATTTGCGCGGCTTCCTGTGGAGACTCCGAATCGATTTCGCCAGGCCACATTTACGGCGAATGATTTTTGCGTGACAACACAGGCGACTGGTCAAGCGCAAGCGCGCGTGATTGTTCCCCATGATGGCGAGTTGGTGACAAGCGAGGCTATTGAATCGCTTACGGCGCGCAAGGGTGTGATTGAGCTTGACCTGTGTGACGTGCGCGATATTGCGTTTCTAGCGGTGATCAATCGTTATACGGATGCGCCACCTGCTATGGCGTTTATTCGCGGACTTGGCCTTGGTGGCAAAGCGATTGCGGCAAGCGTGGCGCACGACAGCCACAATGTTGTTGTTGCGGCAGGCACGCGTGAGGCTTTGGCGAAAGCCGCAAACGCGGTGTTTCAAGCGCGCGGCGGGTTGGTTCTAATTGATGGAGATCGCAAGCATGTGTTGCCTTTGCCAATTGCGGGATTGATGAGCGACCAACCTGCGGAGGAAGTGGGATTGAGTTACGAAACAATGACCCGCGAAGTTGGCGCCACATTCAAGGCGCCATTTATGACGCTGAGTTTCTTGGCGTTGCTTCCAATTCCAGCGTTGAAACTGAGCGATTTAGGATTGTTTGACGCGCGAGAATTTCGCTTCACCAGTCTGCAACTTGATGCCGCGAAATAAAAAAAGCCGCTCAAAGGCGTGAACCAAGCACCCACACAAGTCACGCAAATTTCCGCGTCGCAGAAAGGCTGACACCACAAGCGAGTTTAGCACCCGCGCAAGCCCCGCTTGCGCGGGGTGCGTTGTCTGAGCGACTGGTGCCACCCTTTCTGCAGAGCGTTCACTTTCTTGCACATGTTGATTGAACCCCTCGGGGCAACTTCTTCAATACATCGCGGAAATAAAAAACGCCGTTGGGAAAACCCAAAACGGCGTCAAATGAAAGCGGGCGAAGGGGCTCGAACCCTCGACATTCACGTTGGCAACGTGACGCTCTACCACTGAGCTACGCCCGCAGCGAGGGGGAAGTATAGCGAAAATTTGAATCTGTTTGAGACAAAATCATTGCCTCTAAAGATGTTGAATTTGTGTTGCCGAATCAAATAAACATAGTTATAGTTCGACTCTTCTAGGGGTTACACAAAGGACCCCAACATGTCACAAAATACACTTCAAGTCAGCAAAAAACTCAAGGCTATGGTTTCAGAATTAAAAGATCTCCGCGAAGTTCGCAGAGATTTTGAGAAATTATTGCAGACCCTTCATGACTTGGGACTGTCCGCAAAGACAACTCTGCGTCGAGCGCATAAGTCCACCCCGGGTTCGAACAAGGGTGGCCAGAGATATCGAAGCACCAACAAAGAATTGTTGGATCAATACAGGTTGTTGGCCAAGAAAGTTCCTGCGCAGTGGTCCACACGCGAGGAAATTTGCAAGTCAGCCGGTTTGGATCCGAAGGCCGTTGATGTTCCTTTTATGTGGCTTGTTCAAGGCGGAAAAGATGAGAACAAGAAAGTGATGAAGCCACTTTTGCAAGGCAATGGTCGGCGTGGTTTGGGCGGCGCGTATAAGAAAATTTAATTTCTCAGTGAAAGAACAAAGACGCTCGATACAAAAGTATCGAGCGTCTTTTATTTTTACATACACAACCCAAAATCTACTTCGCGCGTGTCTTCGCAATCAATGAAGCAGAGATGAACTCGCTTTGATCAATGATCTGCGACTGGAATTCCCATGCCGCTGCGATTTGGCGCGGCGGGGCGTGGCGGCATCTTGAATGGATGATCCTTCAACGCTTGCTGCATGACCTCGACGGCTTTCTCAAGTTGCGGATCGCGGCCGCCGTTCGCAAGCCCACCCTTCATGAGCGCGGGGTCATCAATCACTTCAATATCGGGATCAACGCCGTGGCCTTCGACACCCCAGGTGCCGTCAAGTTTGTAAAAACCAAACGACGGAGTGCTAATGGAACCGCCATCAATAAAGCTTGGATTTCCGCTGATTCCAACCAATCCGCCCCAAGTGCGCGTGCCAATGACGGGACCAAGTTTTTCCTGCTTGAAGAGCCAAGGGAACATGTCGCCACCAGAACCAGCAAGGCCGTTGATGAGCATGGCCTTTGGTCCTTGGTGAGAATCTGGCGGCCAAATTTGTTCGCCAGCGTCGCGGCGCGCCCACGCGTTGGTTGCGGGGCGGTTCATCATTTCAATGAAACGATTTGGAATTTGTCCGCCACCATTCCAGCGATCATCAATGATCAACGCAGCTTTGTGGCGATTGCCTTGGAACTGGCGCACCAAATCATTTTGTCCGTCGACGCCAGTGTTGGGCACGTAGATGTATCCAACTTGTCCGCCACTTGTTGAATCAACCCACGCGCGGTTGCGCTCAATCCACTCGCGGTAGCGCAACGACGACTCGCTGCCTTGAGTGCGCACAGTCACGACACGTTCGGTTGCGTCGCGTTCTGGTTTTTCTGAAACGGTGAGCGTGATTGTTTTTCCCGCCAGTCCGTCAAAGGCCGCCCACGGATCAAGCGTGGTGTCGACGGGTCGACCGTTGACTTCAAAAAGATATTCACCTGGCTTCACTCCCGCCGCGATCAATGGATTGCGTGCGTCGGTGTCCCATGGCGCGCCTTGAACCATGTGGGCAAAGCGATAGATTTTTTTATGGTCGACCGTTTCAAAAAGTTCCCAATCCACGCCCAACATGCCAGTGGAGGCGTACATGGGTGGCGTTTCAACGTCGCCTGGCCCTAACAAATACGCGTGGCCGACATTCAGTTCGCTGATCATTTCCGCGATGATCCAATTCACATCTTCGCGGGAATTGGCGCTTTCCAGCAGCGCAAGCGCGTGTTCTCGTTGCGCTTTCCAATCCACTTGATGCATGCCTTGGTCATAAAACCAATCGCGCATGATGCGGTTGGCGTCAATGACAATTTGTTTCCACTCGGCGCGCGGGTCAAGGTCCATAGGCATGGAATCAGTGATCACGGTTTTTGATTTTGCGTCGGCAGTGCTGTCCACAACCACAGCGCCACCGGCGCGGGGCACCAGCAATTTTTTACGATCGGCGGACATTTCAAAACCATCCCCTTCGGTGACGCTTTTTTCTTTCTTCTCTTTGTCAGTCAGATCCAGAATTTTTATACCCTCTTTGGAGCGCGCGAACAGAAGCAAGTTTTTGTCGTTGAACGCAAGCGAGCCGTAGCCGCCCGACTTCACTGGCAGCGCGACTGCGCGATTCTCGAATCCGTCTAAATCAATTTTGATGAGTGCAGCGGGTTCAGGCTTTTTGTCGACGTCTTTTTTGTCGTCCAACTTCTTTTCATCCGTCTTGGCGGCGGCCAATTTTGCGGTTTCGGTTTGAGCGGAGGAATCATGAGGCTCGCGTTCCGGAGGCGGAGCAGGCGGGGTCTTTGAATCGTCAGGGGATGGGCCATCATCCTCGTCATCCTTCTCTTTATTGTCGGCGTCTTTTTTATCTGTTTCTTTTTTATCCGCGTCGTCCGCGGTCTTCTCACTGTCTTTTTTATCCGCGGCTTTTTTCTCGGCGTCTTTCTTCTCGCTTTGCTTCTCTTCCTCATCGCTTTCGGCGGCCCAAGGCATTTTTACATCCTTGCGTAAGGGCACAAGAAAAAGCTGCTGCGCGTCGGTGTAAATCCATGTGGAATCCAACGCGCTGTAGGTTGGTGAAAATGTTCTTTCGCTCGCAAACACAAGGAATTCGCCTTTGGAATCAAAGGTTGGATTTGAATCAGTGAACATGCCGGATGTGACTGGCGTGGATTTTTGCGTGGCGACTTCATAGATAAAAATCTGCGGCGTGTCCCGATCAAGCGTGCGGCGGGTGTATGTGATCCAAGCGCCATCTTGAGTGAAGGATGGATTGGGAGTATTTGCTCGCGGATCACGGTCGACCAAGACGCGCGAGGCATCAGCGAGCGTGACCAACCACAATGATCCAGTCTTGTCACCGTATGCTAATTTTTTTGAATCAGGGCTCCACGTAATCCCCTCTTTGAACGGACCGCCGTCGGTTGTCAGCGCGCGTTTTTCACCTTTACCGTTCGCGGGCATCACATACAACTCGTACTCGCCGGTGGAGTCGTCAAAGAAGGCAATGTTTTCGCCGTCTGGACTCCATGCGGGCGAACGTTCCGCCACGCCACTGCTGTGCACCAACAAACGTGGCGAACCATTTTCTGTTGGCAGAGTCCAAATATCGCCACGCGCTGCAACAACAACGCGCTTGCCAGTTGGACCAATATTCCATGATTGAATTTGTTTGGAAGCATCAACTGTTCGATGCGCAATCTTTGGACGATTTCCTGGAATCTGTACCGAGATTGCGTGGGCCTTGGCGCTGGACAAATCCAACAGCATCAATTGATCGCCTTTTTGAAACACCATTTCACCGGCGCCGCCCTGATGTGGCCCGATCGCTGGCCAACGAATATCTTCATCGGTGAAAAATGTAACTTGCTCTCTTTTCTCGGAAATAATGTTGTATTTCCACACATTCATGCGATGGCCTTCGCCCTCGTCAGACACGTAATACAGCCATTCACCGTGCCACATTGGAAATGAATCCACGCCTTCCCACGTTGTCACGCGACGACTTGTTCCATTCTTCAAGTTGTAAAGCCAAATGTCAGTGGCCATGCCGCCGCGGTAGCGTTTCCATGTCCGCGTATCAACGGAGTGTGGCGTGTACGCCAACCATTCGCCATCGGCGGAAATTGAACCATTGGCGCCATATGGAACCGCAAGCGGCTCAGGCATTCCGCCAACCGCAGGAACGCTATAGAGACGCGGCATGCGAGCCAGGCCGCTGAGATCATTCGATGAAAAAATCAGCGAGCCATCGATGGTCCACTCGCACAAATTTTCCGTGCCAGGCTGATGCGTGACGCGATACGGTTGACCGCCGCCAACTGGCAGCGTGTAGATGTCGCGGTTGCCTTCATAGCCACCCACAAATGCGATGGTCTTTCCATCCCAAGAAAATTTGGGCATGCTCTCCGCACCAAGAGCGCTTGTGAGCGGGCGCGCCACTCCACCGTTTTTGTCGACAAGCCAAAGGTCGTTTGCAAATGTAAAAACAATATCGTTTGGACCAAGATCTGGGTAGCGCAACATAGCCGCGGGCGGTGATTGCGTTGCGCCAGTGGTCGTGTTGTTTGTGTTTTGAAATGGAGTGGCGGCAAGCGCGCACACGGCGAGAATGGTGAATGAGAACATGTTCTATTTGTAGCCCGAAATATTGGAAAATGGGCTTCTGTGCAGCGTAAAAATCACAAAATATATTCTAGAATTTTTGGCAACAAATGAAATCAAGCGTGTTGATTTACCGCGCGTGAGTCATGTACGAAAAGTGGATTACTCAGATTCAATCGGGTCAATGTCAATGCCAGATTCAATCAGGGCGTCGCGCAATTTCAACAGGCCACGGCGCGCGTGAGTTTTCACCGTGCCTAGGGGCAGGCCCGTTGCTGTTGCGATTTGCTCATGGCTGCAACCACATTCAATGGACAGTTGCAGGACCTGTTGTTGTTCCGATCGAAGATCAAGTAAGGCTGCTTGCGCTATCGCGCCAGCCTCCTTGATTTGACAGCGAGGCAATTCAACGTGGTCAAACTCAACATCTTGAATGATTGGTCCTGGAGTTGGACGGCGCATGCGTTGACGAGTTCGATCAATCAAACGGCGGCGCGCGATGACGGAAACAAATGTGCTTTCACTTGCGATGGTTGGATCAAAGCGATGCGCTGAGCGCCATACGCTGATAAAAATTTCTTGGACAATATCCTCGGCGTCCGCGGCGTTGGAGCAACTGCGTCGAACAAGAGACCACACAAGTCCGCGAAATCGTTCCATGCAGGCAATCATGGCGCTGGTGTCGCCAGCGCCAATTCGTTGCAACAGCGACAGCGGTTCTTTCGCCGTTGGCTTTACAGAAATTCTTGGTTTGACCGAAGTTTTCTGCATGTGTTCATCGTACACACTCATGTCGATGGAACTGGTTCGCCAATTCCTTGATCCAACATTGCCGCAACGCTCCAGGCTTGACCCACGCAACCGCCGGCATTTTGCGGTAAATCACCATCGGCGACTTCACAAATTTGCCCCAGACAACCGTGGCGCAAATGTTCTTGAAATTGGTTTTGGATTTCTGTCGCGCGCTTGGAATTTCCCAACGTTCGCAGCGCGCAACCCAGCGGCGCTATAAGCCACGGCCAAGCGGTGCCATTGTGATACGCCTGGTCGCGCGTTTGAACACGACCGCCGTAGCGGCCAACATAGCCAGGAGAATTTTTTTCAAGTGTGCGTAGTCCATACGGAGTGAGTAAATCTTTTTCCACGCGTGCCACCATTTTTTTCGCGACCACAGTTGGAATGAGTTGCACCAAAGGCTGCACGGCGAAAAGTTGGTTGGGTCGTTGTAGCGTGTCGACACCTTGGGGACTATCAAGCGTATCCGCGAGTTGATCTTGGTTGGCGTTGATGTAGCGCGCGAAACTTTTTTGCGCCTTGGAAAGCGCGGCGATCCATTCGCTTGCGTCTTGCTTCAGTTTGGGCGCCCATTCAATCAGCGTGGCAAGCAAGCCACACCAGAGCGCGTTGATTTCCACGGGTTTTCCCATGCGCGGAGTGATCACGGTCGCTCCCACTTTGGCGTCCATCCATGTGAGTTGCGTGCCGGGATCGGTGGCAATAAGCAATCCGTCGGCGGAATCAACGTGAATTCCGTGGCGCGTGCCCTTAGTGAATGCGTTGAAGATTTTGACAAGCGTTGGAAAAAGATCACGCGCCAATGAGAAATCCCCCGAGGCGTTCACGGTGCGCCGCGCGGCGTGCGCCAGAAGCAGGGGCGCGTCGACGCTGTTGTCCAACCACGGTTCGCCAGGTGATGGAAAACGATTTGGAAGCAGACCGTCTTTTTCAAAGTGAGCCAGTGATCGAAGAATTGACGCCGCCTCTTCAAAGCGACCAGTTTCTAAGCAAAGTCCTGGCAATGAAATCAACGCGTCGCGGCCCCAATCCGCGAACCATGGATACCCCGCGATAATGCTTGTGCCGCGCGAACCATTTGGAAGCGGGCGATCCACTATGAATTGATCCGCGGCAAGAACCAACCGCGCGCGAAATGAATCCGACTCCGCTTTGGCCAACGCGATCAAGGATTGATCGCGCGCGACGGTTGCCGCCATCAGGCGCGCGCCTTCTCCGGCTGATTCCGAGCGCGTGCTCGCTGTGAAACCGCGCGATTCCCCAGGCTTCAGCGTGATTTTTAAAATGCCAGCACAGCAGTGCGCGTCCACGCAGTCGTAGCCGCATGCTTCCTCTACGGGCAAAAAATAATTGGAGTACCAGGCGCCATCCACCACGGCGGTGGCGCCATCGGCTTGAAGAAAAATATCCTTGCCTTCGCCGTTGGCGTGATCAATGCAAACATGAAGTCCGCGCTCGTGCTGTTGAATGCGCGGCGTGAATGCATTTGGTTTCACAAGTTGATCGTGCGGTCGGTGATTGACCATGCATTTCAATTCAAGATCAATGGCGTCGTTGCCGCCACGAACCGTGAGAACAATTGCAGTTGTGTTGCGGCCGCGCGCCATGGCAATACGCTCTTCCAGAATTGAGGCGCCAATGGTCCATTCACGCACAATGATTGATCCATCAAGCCAAACCCGCGAAAGAAAGGCGAGGCCAGGCGCTTCCATGCCACTGACCCATTGATTGGCGGACAATTGGGTGCGCACACTTTTGGTGACTACGGCGATTTCAATTTTGGATACCAGCATGGTGCGCCCCGCGGGAGGATCTGTTGCCGCGATCAGAATCCCATGCCATCGCCGCTGCAATGCGCCGCTGATAGTTCCAAACGCGTAACCGCCAAGCGCGTTGGTGCTCAGCCACTCCAATTTCGCAGCACATTGCGCGTTGGGCCATGAGCTTGGCGTTAAGTCAATGAACGGTTTCGAATTGTTCGCCATGGGGTTGATCTCCAAGAAAACTTTTATGAACGCCGCAAGCCCGTCGCAGCATGTCAATCACAAGAACAACACGCGCAATTATTTTTTCTTTTCAGACTCGCCGCGGCGTCGCTGCAATTCAGCGATCACAAACCCGGACATGTATCCGTCCAACACTTTTTGCGGATTGCCAACTTCAAAACCAGTGCGATGATCCTTGACGCGATTGTCATAAAACACATAGCTGCGAATTTGATTGCCCCAATCACGGGTGACCTTGCCGCCAGTGGCCGTGGCCAACTCACTGGCGCGGCGTTCTTCTTCCAGTTGCTCCAACTTGCCGCGCATGACGTTCATGGCTTGCTTTTTATTTTGTGATTGATCGCGGAATGTGCTGGCCACAACTTGCAAGCCGGTTGGAATATGGTTGATGCGAACCGCGCTGGCCACCTTGTTCACGTTCTGTCCGCCGGGACCAGATGCGCGCACAAACGCAATGATTTCAAGGTCTTTTGCGGGAATTTCTAAATCGGCGTCCTCAAATTCGGGGGTGACATCCACGGTGGCAAAACTGGTTTGTCGTTTGCCTTCAGCGTTGAAGGGGCTCACGCGGGCCAATCGATGCGCGCCGCGTTCGCAACTCATGTAGCCATAGGCGAATGGACCAGTGATGCGGTAACCAACTTCGCTCACGCCCGCTTCGTTGCCGGCGATGCGATGCAATTCCTCCGCCTTCCAACCCATCTCGCTCCAGTAATACAAGTACATGCGCTCCAACATGCCCGCCCAATCTTCCGCCTCCGTGCCACCAGCGCCAGCGGTGATGTCAACAAAGCATGCGCGATGATCGTGCTTGCGGCCAAGCAAACTTTGTGTTTCCACCACCCCCATGCGTTGTTGCAATCGAAAGAGCGCGGCGTCGGCTTCTTTTAATAAATCCTTGTCACCGGATTCTCTAGAAAGTTCATAACCCACTTTCGCGTCCTCAAAATCAGAAATGCATTGCTCAAGCGGTTCAATCTGCGAGCGCACAAGTTTGAGTTCGTTAATGACAACTTGCGCGGCTTTCTGGTCGTTCCAAAAATGGCCTTCGCCCATTTGGCGATTCAATTCCGCGCGTTCGCTTAATTTTCTGGGGTAGTCAAAGAGAGTCGCGGATGGCTGAAATCCGCGCCTCAAGTTCATCGATCACTGGTTGGTGTGCGTCAAAGTTCATCGGGTGAGTGTAGCGAACACCGGTGAATTGCTGCGTGTATCTTTCATTTGATGCAGGTTTCATCCCACATCAGCCGCATGAAGGAAAGCGCCACGTTGGCCGTTGCCGCAAAGGCCGCCGCGTTGAAGGCCGCGGGGAAGCCCGTGATTGGTTTTGGCGTGGGTGAGCCGGACTTTGACACGCCCGCCAATATTCGCGAGGCCGCCAAGCAAGCGATTGATAAAGGCATGACGCGCTACGCGCCAACGCCTGGTGATAAAGCGTCGCGCGAGGCAATCGCCAAAAAGTTACGTGATGAAAACGGAATCGCTTGCAATGCGCAAGACATCACTCTGACCGTGGGCGCCAAGCACGCTATTTACATGTCGCTGATGGCCATCATTGAGCCCGGCGCTGGCGACGAAGTGATTTTGCCAACTCCCGCGTGGGTGAGTTACAAACCGTTGATCGAACTCGCGGGCGCCGCGTGCATTGAAGTTCCTTCAAGCGTTGCAACGAATTTTAAAATGACCGCCGCACAATTGGAGGCGGCAATCACTCCGCGCACGCGCGCGATTATGTTGAACAGTCCCAGCAATCCTTGCGGCACCGTGTACACGGTGAAGGAATTCGCCGCGCTGATAGATGTTCTCGCCAAGCATCCAAATATCACCGTGGTTAGCGACGAGATTTATGAAAAGCTGATTTACCCCGAGATTGAAGCGGGTTTGAAGCATGTCAGTCCTGGGGCGGACGCGCGGCTGGCCGATCGAACAATCACAATCAACGGCATGAGCAAGGCGTTCGCCATGACAGGGTGGCGCGTTGGATATCTCGCGGCGCCAGGAAAGAATGGCATGCTTGCGAAAGAAATTATTAAGTTGCAAGGCCAGATGACCAACTCAATTCCAAGTTTTATTATGCCAGCGGTAGTGGAGGCTTTGACCAATTCCGCTGCCAGCGTGGAGACCATGCGTCAATCGTTCGCGGCGCGCGCGGCGTTGGTGCACAAGTTGCTCAGCGGTATCAAGCGATTGAATGTTTGCAAATCCACTGGCGCTTTTTATTCATTCCCTGACATTCATGCATGCTTGGGTTTGAAAACATCGGCAGGCCGCATGATTGACTCTGCGCAAACCTTCGCGGAGGCGTTGCTTGAGGAAACATTTGTGGCCGTGGTACCTGGCGAAGATTTTGGAGAGTGCGCGCGCGAAAATATTCGTATTAGTTTCGCTTGCTCAGAATCGAACATTCGCGAAGGGTTGGAGCGATTGGAAAATTTCGTCAATGCACTGGCGTAAGCGCCGCGTGTTCCATCGCTGTGTTGGCGCGCAGCGTTTGTGAAGCGGGCGCAACAGCGAACAGCATTAATAAAAAAGTTGCGTACAAACCGCTCAAAATGCCGCGAAAAAGCGGCATGGAAAGACCCACATCTGACCAACTGAGTATTTCCAGAGGGGCATACATAGTGGCAGCGATGACGATGGGAAATAAAATTGCAAGAAAGGAAGTGGCAACGCTTTGAACACCAAAGATGGATGCGCCAAGCCATGCCGCACAACCCGCGCTGATGACTAAAGGAAGAAGAATTGCTCCAACTCCAGGCGCGATGAACGAGATGACAAGATTGAATATTGCCAGCGCGCTCCAAATTCCACACCAACTTTTCCAAGGTGAGTTGTCCCTCAGCAACCTGTTCGCGGTGAGCCACGAAACTGGAACGCAAATGACGGCCAGAAAAACGTACACTAAAATTCCATGCGGCGGCCAGTAGGCTGACGCGAACTGCACGGTCCATGATGAAGTTGTTTGCAGCTCAAGCAATCTTTCCGCGTAGTGTCGTCCGAACAAATCCATTCGCTCCATAATCCAAGATACGGCCATGACCAAAACAATTGTTGCCAGAAGTGACACCACCACGGCTATAGCGCCCTTGAAATAGTCGCGTGTGAACAAGCCGCCGCTTTCATTCTTCACTTGCTTGCGAGCAACACGGGCGCCAAATCCAACCACGCCAAGCAACGCGGCAAAGGAAAGAACAACTCCGCTTCTCGCCGGCCACGCCACGATGAATCGGCCAAAAACATCTATAAATACCGCACTATCGGAGGGAAATGCATCCGCGGGCATGGCGCACAATCCGCTCAATGCTTGCGTGGCCATGTCGCCTTCATGTTGCAACGCCGCCAAATTCACGACGTTGAATGTGTCGGCGGAAGTGTGGTAGCGCGCAATGGCGCCAGTGCATGCAATATTAATTCCCGTTTGTCCGCGCGCCAAGAAAGCGGTGAGGTCGGTGCCATTGGGCATGCGTCGATAGATCTCCACAAAGAACGAACCCATGACTGGATGTGAGATGTGCGGCGCGATGGCGTTGATGAGCGCCAAGTCATTGGGACCCGTCTCAAAAAGTTGCGCTGGTCCATCGCCGCCACGATTGTCAATATTAATAACCGCTCCAATGTCATTGGCCCAAGCATGGTTTTGCGCGAAAAGTTTTGCACCCAATAAACCTGCTTCTTCCCCATCGGTCACCAAAATAATCACGGGTCGCTCCGGAGTCTCTTGCAATGTCAACATGCGAGCCACATCAAGACATACCGCAACTCCCATACCGTTGTCGGAACCGCCTGGCGAACCCGCCACTGAATCATGGTGCGACACTAAAAGAATGGCGGGCAATTGTTGTCGGCCTTCTTTGCGGATAAAAATATTCCGCAGCGTGACTTCGCCGCGCCCGGGAACTTTCACCGTGGCAATTTGTTCCTGCGGCGCGTATCCCAGCGATACAAAATATTCCTTCAGGCGCGCCACCGCCGCAATGTTGGCCGCGCTTGCGACAGGGCGAGGCTGTTCTCCCAAAACAAATCGCGCCGCAGTGAGCGCACGAATGGCTGAAAAGCCCGAAGAATCAGCTGCTTTTGGAGGCGTGGGTTGCAATCCTTGCCACGACACGACCCAAATGACCATCATGATCACAACGGCACATGAAATTAAAATTGGTCTACGCGGCCAAGCAGTCACGGTCTGGTCAAACACATTCAACGGGTTGGTGGCTTCGCGTGAAGTCGTGCTCACGTGGCGCCAACGGTCACAGGAACAGGCATGCCGCGCGGTTGATAGTTGGGCGCCAGTGAAATATTAAGCGGCAATCGCTTGCCATCCGGATCGCGCGGAATATTGTCTTCATCAATAATCCGTTGAATGGCCATAATTCCTTCGATCAACATTTCGGGTCGCGGTGGGCAACCAGGCACATACACATCCACTGGAATAAATTGATCAACGCCTTGTACCACCGCGTAGGTGTCAAACACGCCGCCAGTGCTGGCGCATGCGCCCATGGAAATGACCCACTTGGGTTCCGTCATTTGTGTGTAGATGCGTTGCAATAC
The DNA here is from genome assembly GCA_903898755.1 of uncultured bacterium. GTDB lineage: Bacteria > Planctomycetota > Phycisphaerae > Phycisphaerales > SM1A02 > SYAC01. The sequence continues at coordinate 22,041 of CAIUGT010000084.1, forward strand.
TGGCAAGCATTTCACGCTGACTCGTCCCGCAACAATAAGCAAGTCCGCTTGGCGTGGACTGAAGCGCATCACCTCTGCGCCAAAGCGCGAAAGATCAAAGCGACTACATGCGGTAGCCATGAGTTCAATGCCGCAGCATGCCGTGGCAAATGGAAGCGGCCACACACTTGATCTTCGCGACCAATTCACGACCCGTTGAAGTTGCGTGGTGAGAATGCTGTCGCTTGGTAATGCTGTTTCAATGCCCATAGGTTTCCTATCCTAGGGTGAGGCGGGATTTCAGACTAGTCGTGATTGAAAATTCATTTCAGAGCCAAAACAATGTGAATTCAAGGGAATCCATTCCGTCGAACATGTTCGCAAGGTGTACAAAAAACTGATTTTGATCTAGATTTCATTGATCGTGTTGATGTCTCGTCCAGATTGTCTTTGTACGAACAGTCGCGATTGACACAGAAAATTGTGAACTTCAAAGCAATGTGTACATATACATGGATGGAAATGAAATTCATGACTTCCATGCGACTTATTTGCAATATGTTTTTTGTAGGAGTTGCGCTGGGTTCTCTGCAAGCGCGCGGCTCGTTTCAAAATACCGCGGACGGTGTTGCTGCGACGACAGAGATACATGAGCAAGGCGTCAAGTTCACCAAAGATCAAACGCCAATTACGGAATCCACGGTGTTCAAGGAAACGGCGAAGTTGCTGCCGAATCTTGCAAAAAGTGAAACCAAACACTACGTGATTTTGTCAGATACATCGCCTCAAGACGTCACCATGGTGGGGACATTGCTTGAGGTGACCTTTGAGAAATATATTGATGTCTGCGACGCACTTGGTTGGCACCCAAGACCATTGCGACACAAACTTGTCGCCGTGGTATTTCGAGAGCAGAACGATTACTTGGATTTTGCAGTGAAGAATGACAAGGTGACAAAAACGTGGGCGGTGGGGTATTACAGTCCGTTCTTTGATCGCCTTGTATTTTATAAATCGGAGAGCGGGGCGGATGTGCAGAAAGTTGTGCAGCAATTGAATGCGCAAGACCGCAAAGTGCAACAAGCGGAGCAAATACAACAGGCCGCTGGACGCGCGCTTCGACCAAATGCACAACTAACCCATGCCAAAAATCAACTTGCGGCTGAGCACAATCGCATCAATGACTTGGCTGCGGGTAGTTTTGTGAGCACCGCGGTGCATGAAGCAGCGCATCAACTTTTTTTTCATACAGATATCCAGCGAAATGGGTCGCCGTATCCGCTGTGGCTTGCGGAAGGATTAGCCACCAACTTTGAAACCGAACGAACGGATATTCAGTTTGGATATCAAGTGGATAATTGGCGCCGACGCGACGCTTTCAAGTTGGCATGGGAGAAAGACGGTCTTGTGCCACTTGAAATTATGTTGACGCAGGAAACTTTCTCGGATGGAACGAATTCGGCAGAAGCCATCGCAAATTTTTACGCTCAGTCCTATGTATTCACCAATTGGTTGATGCGTGAGCGTCCAACCGAGTTGCGCTTGTATATGGAATCTCTTCTTGATGGCTCATTTGCGATCGCTAGCCAGCGCAAGAAAAATTTTGAGAACATTTTTGGTCCTATTCCGCGCTTGGAGCGAAGTTGGGCGCGTTATGAGGGACAACGAAACAAGGAATTTCTCTCTTGTCCCAATTGCAAGCGAATGTTGACAAAGTCACCGAAGGTTTTAAAGCCGGTTCTTGATCTATCAGCGAAGCCCGCGGGGGAGCAGCCAGAGACGGCGACCGAAAATGCAACAGTTCCTGTGAATCCAGTTGCGCCCGTTCCAAGCAAAGCAAGCGAGCAACCAGAGACTCAATCAACCCCCGTGCCGCCGAAATAGAAACTATTTCGTTAGCATGAATTCATAATGACATTTCGACGTAGATTTGCAGTGATTGGAATTCTGGTGGTGCTGGGATTTGTGGCGCTTTTTTGGGTTGGGCACACGAATATTTCCAAGGTCATGGTCAATGGCCCCATTTATCAAATGCTGGCTCACGATAAGGATCTCATTAGCGAACTTCTTCCGCCGACTGAATTTATTGTTGAACCTTACTTGGTGGTTTGCCAAATCAATGGAACAAAGTCCACCGAAACAGTGAATCAACTTTCCAAAGAACTTCAGGTCTTGGAAAAAAAATACAGTGAAAGCCATGCGGCTTGGGCGCAAAAACTTTCGCTGAATGCGCCTGGAAATGAGGGGGTTATCGCGCGTGAGTTGCTGCAAGAATCCTACCGTTCAGTTGAAAGTTTTTTTCGAATTGTCCACGGTGATTGGAAGGACGCGATTGATCGCGGTGACTCTGCGGCGGCATCACTTATCACAATGAATCAACTGAATCCACTGTATGAGGCGCATCGCGCATCCATTCTGAAAGCCGTGGCGGCCGCGGAAGCGCAAGTGGCAATTCATGAAAAAGATGCGCGTGAAACGGTGGACCAAGGAAGATTGATCGGCATTCTTGTGGCTATTGTTGTTCTTGCGTTGGTGGCAATTATTGGCTCGGTCATTCTCAGAAGCGTGTTGCAGGCGTTGGCCGCGGTGACGTATCGAATGCGCACCATGGCGGAGGCAGACACCGACTTGACCGTGCGACTGAATATTCAATCCAAGGATGAAGTTGGAATTTTGGCGGGATACATTGATCAATTTGTGGAGAAAATTGCCTCTGTATTAAGTGGTGTGAAGAACGCGACTGATTCGCTTGGTGGCACCGCGGTGGAAATGTACGCAACAAGCAAGCAACAAGAGACAACAATTCACCACTTCGGCGCCTCCACAACGCAAATTGCCGCGGCGGTTCGCGAAATCACGGTGACGGGTAACGAGTTGGTGCACACCATGAAAGCAGTTGTGGATGTGGTGGAGAATTCCTCGGGGCTGGCCACAACAAGTCGCACCGGTCTTGCTGAAATGAAATCTGTCATGCAGCAACTTGCCGATCAAAGCGCCTCCATTTCGGAAAAATTGGAGCAGATCAACTCCAAAACCAAGGACATTTCTGGAGTTGTTGTCACCATTACCAAGGTCGCCGATCAAACCAATCTACTCAGCGTGAACGCGGCGCTTGAAGCCGAAAAAGCAGGGGAGCATGGTCGCGGATTCCTGGTGGTGGCTCGTGAAATTCGCCGGCTCGCAGATCAGACCGCTTCGGCAACTTTGGATATTGAGCACACCGTAAAGCACATGCAAAGCGCCGTATCAACAGGCGTGATGGAAATGGACAAGTTCGCATCGCAAGTGATCAATAGCGTTACCAAGGTTGAAACCATTGGAGCCACGCTGACTCATATTATTGAAAGTGTTGAAGTGATGAAGAATCAATTTGGATCCGTCAGCCAAGGAATGAATAGCCAGAACTTGGGCGCCAAACAAATTGGCGAGGCCATGGGCAACTTGTCCGACAATGTGAAAGTGACCATGCAATCGCTGGGGGAATTCACCAAAGCTGCGGACCAGATGAGAAATTCCGTGAGCGCATTGAACAGCGAAGTCATTCGATTCCGGTTGTAAAGCCCTCAATTGACACAGTTGTGACCATGTCACAATGGGTGTTGCGCAATGATGCGGAGGCGCTACGTTGAGTTGGTTTCCGGCAAGGCCACCGTGCGGGCGGCAAGGACTTGTACTTGAGCCTGGCGCAGTTCTTGAAGCGCGGGATCAATGTTTCCCAATCCAGCGCTGCAAGATTCAAACCCAACACGCAGCGCGTCGGCCAGAAGAATTTCCGAGGCTGGTTTCGCGGGGACATATTTTTCGCCGTCCGCGACATACAGCAGAAGTCCGCGTTCAAGCAATCGCCCGAGCAACACATGGGTGACCGAACTTGATAAGCCAACTGATTTAGAAACACTCGTCAATGTCGCGGGAGTTTCACTTTTATAATTGTTCACCACCTGCTGCATAATGGAGACCGCGACTCCAGGATCGGCCAGCGTGGGACCCTCTTCTAGTGAGAGTTGCTCCCAACCACGTTTTCCAAAAACATCCCACAGAACCGCTGCTTGTAAACCGCCAAGCACAATGAGCCACATGGCGTAAAGCCAGAACATGAACACTGGAACTAAACCAAGCGATCCATAAATCAAACTCAAGCTCAACGTTTTATTGACATAGACGCCAAGAAAATGTTGTCCAAGCAAAAGTCCAATGGAGCTAAAAAGCGCTCCCATTGCGGCAAAACGAAAGCGTGGCGGCGAACTTGGAACTGCTGTGTACACCAACAGCAACAACACCCACAACACAAAAAATCCCCACATGGATCGCACCACCCATAAGAGCCATCCCCAATTTGGCAACATGTCCGCGGACTTGGTGACATAGGCACCAACAATTGGAAGCGCTCCCAACAGAAGTGGTCCTGCGGTGAGTGCGAACCAGTAGGTAATGAAACGACGCACCCAACTGCGCCCGTGCGTGGCGCGGCAAATCATGTTGAAACTTTCCTCGATGGTGATGACCACCCAAATAGAGCTGAACAGAAGAATGCTTGCGCCAACAATTCCAAGCCCCGACAGATCAAACTTGGAAGCGCCTGAAATAATTTCAAGCAGCCATGAACTTAGGCTGACTTGTTCTTGCGTGGAGCCTGGCGGAACAATTTTAATTTCCCCAAGACCAAGCGCATCCAAGCCTTGCTTCACCAACTGCGTGAAATTTTGTCCTGCAACTGACTTGAAGATCAGCGTGGCCACAATGACGACTGGCAAGAGGCCGATCAAGGTTCGATAGGCCAGCGCGCTGGCCATTTGAGTGGCGCGATCCTTTGCGATCCAATGAATGCAAAAGCGAAAAAACCGCCAGAATCGAGCCAATCTGAAGGTCACGGTCTCTGGCAAGACATGGAGAAAATCATTCATGCGCAAAGTGTACGGGGAAACAAGTGTCTACCATGGGCGACCCATGAAACGACGATCAACCACCGCGCATCCATTTACTGATGACCGCCGCGGCGAGCGCATTCAAAAAGTGCTCGCGCAGGCGGGCGTTGCCAGTCGACGTGAGTGCGAAGAATTAGTGGCTCAGGCCCGTGTGCGTGTCAACGGCATCATTCTTGATGCGCTGCCAGCTTGGGTGAACGCGGAAAAAGATAAAATTGAAGTGGATGGTCGCGTCATTCGTGGCGCAGATCCGCATGTCTACATCATGTTGTACAAGCCCAAGGGAATTGTCTGCACCAATGTGGACCCCGACGGTCGCCGTCGCGTAATTGATTTGGTGCAGCATCCATTGCAAACACGGCTGTTTCCAGTGGGACGTTTGGAGATTGACGCCAGTGGATTGGTGTTGATGACAAACGATGGCGAGTTCGCCAATCGCTTGACGCACCCACGCTACGAAGTGTCCAAAACATTTGAGTTGGTTGTTGCTGGTCGACTTGATGACGCAGCCGTTGCCACCATTGAGGCGGCGTTGTTTCCAAGCAAGCGCAGCATGTCCACGGATCCCGAGAAACGTTCGCGCGTCACGGTGCTCAATCGCGAATTGGGTCGAACCACTTTGTTGATGGAAATCCGTGATGGAAAAAACACTGAAATTAGGCTGACAATGCTGCGAATTGGATATCCCTTGAAGCGATTGCGCCAGATCGCGATTGGTCCGCTGCAACTGCGTGGTGTGACCGTTGGGGCATGGCGGGAACTCTCCGTCGCAGAATTCTCCAGTTTGCGTAAGGCGGCCTTCAAGTCCGTCACCTCGCGCACAAGGCCAGATGAGAGGGGCGAAGATGAGCCCGTGGAGCAGCCATTGGCATCACCCACGGCAAAACCATTCGCGCGACCTTCCGCAAAAACTTTTACGAATCCCGCCGCGAAAAAATTCGCGCGGCCGATCGCGAAACCATTCTCAAAGTCTGCGCCACAAGTTGGGTCAAAACCATTCGCAAAGTCCGCGCCGCCATTTGGAGCGAAGCCATTCGCAAAGGCTGCGCCACAAGGCGGATCTAAACCCGCCATACGTCCAGTGGCAAAACCATTTATCAAACGAATCACCAAACCAAAGCGCCAACGCCCATAGAATGCACGCCATGCCCATGTACGAATACATCAATGACACCGACACGCAAGTGCTTGAGTTGCTGCGGCCCATGGCCGACGCGGACAAGCCTGTGCAAGATCCTTCTGGAAAAAATCGTAAGTTCACGCGCCGCCACAGCGTCTTTGGCGTAGTGGGTTCCAGCGCATCCTCGGCTCCGGTCCAAAATATGGGCGGATGCTGCCCATGCGGAAAATCACAATCCCAGTGCGGTCAAAATTGAAATTGGTGAACCCATGATTTTGCACGGAATCGATTTCTCCGGCGCTTCTTCTGGCGGCGCCGCCAAAATTCGTGTTGTGGAGCGTGATCTTCTCAAACGCCATGACCCCATTCGCTCCAAGGGGCGCATGGATCGCAACAGTTTGGTGCGTCACATTCTTGAGTGCGCCAAAGATGGCCAGCCACACATGTTTCGCATTGATGCGCCTTTTGGTCTTGCCCTGGAATCACTTCGTCAATTTGATGTGGCGCCCACATGGAGCGGCATGGTGACCTGGATGGAATCGTTCAAAGATCCGCGCCTGTGGCGTACCGCAATTCGAAAAGTTTCACGCCAAGAACCCAAGCGCGTGTGCGACCAAATTTTTCGCACGCCCATGGCGCCAATGAACTTGCGTATTTTCAAGCAGACATGGACATTGATCGCCGAAGTGCTCAAGCCACTCGCTGACGCGGGCATTCGCATTGAGCCAGTGCATAACGGCCATCCCAAGAACCAAGTCACTGTATGTGAGGGTTGTCCCGCGAGCATTCTCAAATTTTCCGGCATGCCCGATCACGGCTACAAAGGCGCCGGACTTCCTCCGCGTCAATTGCGTGAGCGGTTGGTGCGCACGCTTGATCAAGAACATGTGCGCATTCCAGATCGTGTTGGTCAAGAAGCCATTGACGATGAGGAAGGCGATCTCTTAGACGCCATCATTCTTTTGACTGATCCGCTGCAGTGGGTTCCACCCGCGACGGCTAATATTGAAGGCTGGATTTACTAAGGCGTGCGCTTTTTTAAAAACAAGGTCCCGCCTTGGTGAATTTCAATTCGGCATGAAGCTTTTTCAAACCCCGCGCGTGGAAGGGTGCCAAATCAATTTGTGCAATTGCGTTTGCATGCGCACTGGAAGGGCGTCGGCCAAAATCCACTCGGCCAGTTTCAGCGGCTCCAGCCCGGCGCATCCCGCAATATCAGCATTTTTTGTCTGCGTCCACGCCGTGCTCATTAAAACGCAATTCACTTTTGTGGTGAGCGCGTGCTTGTTCAAAATGTCTTTCGCCCACTCATAATCACCGCGATCGGCGATGACAAATTTAATTTCGTCATGTGGGAGCAGGTGTTCAAGGTTGCTCCACAAATTGCGCGAGCACTCGCCGCTGGCAGGGCACTTCAAATCCATAATGCGAATGCAGCGCGAGTCCAGCGGCGAAATATCAAGCGCGCCGGAAGTTTCAATGAGCGTGGTCAACCCCGCGTCGCACAATGCTTGCACCAGATCAACGCATGCAGCCTGAGCCAACGGCTCGCCGCCGGTGACTTCAACCAAATTGCAGCGTGAAGCAATCGCTTCTTCAACAAGCGACCGCACCGACCGCGGCGCGCCTTCACGAAACGCGTAGCTGGTGTCGCACCAAGCGCACCGCAAGGGGCAGCCAGTCAAGCGAATAAAAAAACACGGCCGTCCAGCAAACGTGCTTTCCCCTTGAATAGAAAAAAAGGTTTCATTGATGCGCAGCGATATTTCGCGAGCGTCGGTCACAGAAGATGTGCGTGTTACCGTGTCGCTCATATCGCGCTCCGTATCTCCAACCCAACCAAATGCCCAGGAGAGGACTCGAACCTCCAAGGGATTGCTCCCACCAGCACCTCAAGCTGGCGCGTCTGCCAATTTCGCCACCAGGGCCAATTCCCGATTTCGCGGGACGAAGAGTTTAGCGAAAAAAATACTTTTGGAAGCCTGCGCAAAAGAAAGCGGGCGACGCCCTGTTGGACATCGCCCGCATTGATTTCAATTTGAAACGACGCGAATTAGTTGATATTTATGAATACCAACGAAACATCTCCTACGTCCACTTCACCACTATTGTCTAAATCCGTTTCGCAGCCTAGGCATGGGCCGAAATCAATTAACACAAGCGAGGCGTCGGCATTGTCCACCACGCCGTTGTGATCGATGTCCGCGAACAGAGCTGGATAGCAAGAGACCTTGGTGAATGACACGCTATCAATGGCGGCTTCAACAATGTTGTCAGTGCCGTTGTCTTGCGCCACAAACTTCGCTCTCATTTCGCCCGAAGCTGAAACATAATCCAGCATGTTGATGGTCTTGAGACTCCAAGAAGTACCCGAGGCATAGGAGACCGCAAGCACCCATGTTTGGCCACCGTCATTCGAGACGAACACGTCCACTGGATCATCTGTCACAACCACATTGTTGTAACTTAAATAAATAGCGAATTTAAGATAGAAGACATCTCCGCCCAAGCCATCGACGATTGGGGTAAGCAACGAAGTCTTGCCACCGTCAAGATCAACACAGCTGGTGCTGCCAGTCACGAACGCCTTGCTTCCACTGTAGGCCGCAGCGCTTGCTCCACAACCACTCAGGGTGTTGGCTCGAACCCATGCTCCCACGGTGGCCGTGTCATCTGGCGCGCCAACAGTGAATGTTGAGCTGGTCCCATCAAAGGTGTCACTGAACGTAACGACTGAAGAAAGAACCGATGTTGTTGAATAGTTTGTGGTGGGAGCGGTGGTTGGTAGAACCATTGTGCTTCCGCCAGTCGACTTTGCTTCGATGTAATACTGCACCTTCACATTGCAACCAGCTGGTGGAAATGTTGCGGTGTAATCGTTGCCACCATTGCTTGTTAAAGCGACAGATGAGAATGTTCCAGATGTGCCTTCGCGGTAATACATTTTGGCGCTGCCTGCGAGCACTTGGCTTGAAACTGGAACAATAGAGACGCTCATGGTGGTTCCGCCACTTGGATCAACGGTTGTTGGACCACCATTTGGAAGCGAGATGGTGAACAAGGCGAGCGCCGGCGCGGCCAAGCCGTGTGCGGTGAAGGCGTTGGTAATGGCCGTGTAATTCGGCGATCCGTCTCCCAAATTTCCGTTGTCATCATCAAGTGTGAGATAATCCAAAGTGATGTCATTTTGAATTGAGGCGGAACCGGCGTGAAGCGGAGTTGAATTCACGGCCAATTTTGCAAGACGCGTGCGATAGTCGCTTGGGTACGTCGCTAAAAAACTGTTTCTCAAACTCCAAACACAACCAGAAAGTAATTGTCCGCAGGCATGGATTTCGCTGCCGCAGCTAGAGCAACCCGTGGCTGAATATTGACACGAGTTGTTGGCGCTACGAATGCCGCTGGAGCAACTTTGGAAACCAACGCCAAGTTGTGAGCTGTCGGTAATCAGAATGCCGGTGACATCGCCTTGGCCTTCACCATATTGGCTTTGACCGCTTCCGGCGCATTGGACCATGTGATGACCGTATTCATGGGCGACAACATCCGAAAATGCGGTGTTGTTGCAACCGCTTCCAGCGGTGAAGAAATTAATGCTGCTGCCGTCGTAGTAGGCGTTGCACACGTCGGCAATGTTGGTGTTGATGGTGAAACTTAATTGCGCGGAAATTGTGGGATAGTTGGCACTTGCCGCCAGAATTTTTTCACGGGTGCGATTGGCAATTTCGTAGGCGTTGGTTTGAGCAGTGTTGATCTCATTTGGAGAGGCATTGAACAAGAATGTTCCACTTCCGCCATCGGCCAAGGTTTGGCTAGCCACAGTTCCAAGCGTGCCGCTTTGTTCAACCACTTTGAAATACTTACCAGCCAGGCTTGGCGCCACAACAAGCGGAGCGGTTCCTAGGTTGGTGTATGTAAACGCGCCATTGGTATCTGTGTACACAGTTACGGATCCAATAAGTACCTTGGCGTACGGCATGCCACGAATCACCTCAGCGCTGCATGCATCGGCGCGGTAATCAGAGGTGACGTACTCATTCACTTGGCCTGTGACAGTGCTGTGGTGAATCATGCTCTCTTGAAAGAGAATGTTTCCATTGGCGGCATCGACAACGAAAATAATTTTTTGGTGGTTCGAAATATCAAATGCGCCGCCACCTGTTACAACAAATTCAACCGCAAGCTTTGCGGTTTGCACATCCTCATCAAGGCCAGCCCACACCACATAGCGCGGAGTGTTCATTTGTGGAGGTGCGGTGAATTGACCCAGGGCTTGGCTTCCAACCAAGGCTATATCGATTGAAGACGCGTCCAGATTTTGACCAGCCAGTTGCGCTTCCATAGTTCCAATGTTGCGCAGCGTGGCGCCAGCAAGAACCATTGGAAATTGATCTTCGTTGCGAACCAAGCCCCAGCCATATGAGCGGAACACGGGAACGCCCTTGGCATGTTGGCGGTAATAGACGGCGGTGAAATCGCTAGATGTACCGTCTTCGCTGGTGACCAGCGGCAAGGTGTGCGCGCCATCTTCAAATGGACCCACTTTTTCAAGTTGTGTGTAGGGAACATTCCAAAGCATGGACCAATCACGCATGAATGTGTCGACACTGTCGCTTGGTGAAACACCGTGTGAGAAAGTAGTTCCCCAAACGCGTCGCAGTGAACCTTCAATCGTGTGCAAACCGCCTCCAGGAAAGAGGCGCGCGAAGCGGGCTTGAATTGTTTCACCATTTGGATCAACTTGGTTGCCAATGGCACCCGTATTGAGGTTGTTGATTGGAGGAGTGTTTGTGACTTGATTGCCGGCCCAGGTCATTGTGGCTGCGCTGAACAAAAGTGCTGTTGAACCAAACAATGACAAACCCAATTTTTTTGACAATGGCTTCATGGTCTTAGGAAACTTTCTTCTGAATCTAGGTCTGGTTCAAATACTTGCGGCGACAGAACGACAGCCGTGCTTCACCTATGAAGAGTATTGCTTCATCTGTAGCGCATGCAATTAAAAGCATTGAAAATTTCGATAAAAAATATATTTATATAGGACTTTCACGGAATCCACGGGGCGGAATTGTCTTGCACACAATCTCAAATCGACAAAAAAACGGGCGGATCTGATGAGAGATCCGCCCGTTATTCAATTTATTACTTCCAGAACTTTTGAGTTAGTTGATCTCTAAAAGTTCCAAGCTGACATCTGAGGCATCAACTTCGCCCGACCCATCTAAATCGGTTACGCAACCACTGCAGGGGCCAAAGTCGAGCAACATTATGCTGACATCTGAGCTGTCAACGATACGGTCACCGTTGAAGTCTCCAAAGACAGCATCGGCGCACTTCACGCTTGTGAACGTGACGCTGTCAATGCCGGCCTCAACCACATTGTCCGTGCCGTTGTCTTGCGCCACAAACTTCACGCGCATTTGGCTGGTGACAGGCAAGATATTGAGCACATTCAATTTCTTCAGCACCCATGTGTTGGCGCCAGTAGCGGTGGTGTATGAAGCGCCCAACACCCAAGTGCTGCCGCCGTCATTGCTGACGAACACTTCTAACGGATCATCTGATGGCGTTGCACCGTTGTAACTTAAGAAGATGGCGTAGGACAATTCAACTGTATCGCCACTGGACGCATCGACAATTGGGCTGAGCAGCGAAGTCTTGCCGCCATCAACGTCCACGCAAGATCCATAGGCAGTGACAAAAGCCTTGGTTCCACTGTATGAAACAGTGTTTGCACCACACCCAGTCAACACGGCGTTGCGCACCCAGATGCCCGCAGTCGCGTTGTCGCCCGGCGCACCAATAGTAAAGAGAGTTGAAGAACCATCAAAGGTGTCAGCAATTAAAGTTGCAGAGGAAATTGCTGCGGTTGCCACATACGGCGCCGCCGCGCCACCCGAAGGCAAAGTCATCGGGGTTCCACCGGTTGAAGTGGCTTGCACATAGAACTGCACGGAAGTGTTGCAGCTAAACGTTGGGAAGGTGGCAAGATAATTGTTGCCACCCGTTGAACTCAACAGAACTGAACTCCAAGTTGAAGCCGTCGCATCTTTGTAGAACAATTTCTGACTGCCAGCCGCCACAGTTCCAGTCACTGGAGTGATGGTCACGTCCATGGTTGTTCCGCCAAGTGGCAGAACCGTTGATGGCGCGCCGTTTGGAGCGGTAATTGTAAAGAGACTCAACGCAGGCGCCGTTAATCCGTGGGCATTAAATGCCGCGGCAATGGCGAAATAGTTTGGGCTGCCGTCACCCAAGTTGCCGTTGTTGTCATCCAATGTGAGATAGTCAATCGTGATGTCATTTTGGATGGTGAAAGATCCAGCATGCAACGGCATGGAATTGATGGCCAAGTTCGCTAAGCGTGTTCGGTAATCGCTTGGATATGTTCCAACGAAAGAATTACGCAGATTCCATATGCAGCCCGAAATTAATTGACCGCAAGCATGGATTTCACTGCCGCAGCTAGAGCAGCCCGTGGACGAATAAGTGCATGTGTTGCTTGCGGTGCGAATACCCGTTGTGCATGTTTGGAAGCCATAGCCAAGAATTGGAGAGTCAGTGATCATGACGCCCACGACATCGCCCATGCCTTCGCCGTATTCGTTCTGCCCACTGCCCGCGCAACTAACCAAGTGGTGACCATATTCATGGCACACAACATCGGAGAAACCAGTGTTGGCGCAACCGCCACCAGCTAGATAGAAATTAATGTTGCCGTCGTAATAGGCGTTGCAAGTTCCACTGACGTTTGGACGAATAATGAAACCAGTTTGTGTTTTCACCGTTGGGTAATTTGGATTGGCAAGCAAGCACATATCTCGAGTGCGGTTGGCCATTTCATAACAGTTGGTTTGAGCGGTTGTAATGGCCGCATTAGCCGCGCCAGGATTAAACAGGAATGTCGCTGTACCGCCATCAGCCACGGTTTGTGAAGTCACAGTGTTGAGTGTTCCACTTCCTGGAGTCACGGTGAAATATTTGCCGGCCATGGTTGGGGCAACGGTGACAGAACCAGTTCCGGAATAGGTGTATGTCAAAGCTCCATTGACATCCGTGTACAGCGTTGTTGTTCCAATGACAACCTTGGCGTAGGGCATGGCGCGGGTGGTTTCAACACCGCATGTGTCGGCTTTGAAATCTGAGGTGACATACTCGTTCACTTGCACATTCACGCTGCCGTGATAAATCAAACTTTCTCGATAGAGAATGTTGCCGTTGGAGGCGTCGACCACGAACAATACCTTTTGATAGTCATCGGTTCCTTCGCCGCTGATGACTTTGAATTCAACAGCAAGTTTGGAGGCCTGAACATCCTCATCAAGACCGGACCAAATCACGTAGCGCGGCGTGGACATTTCTGGTGGCGCACTGAATTGACTGAGAGCTTGACCACTGATGGCGCCAAGATTGATGGAGGATGGATCAATGTCCACACCTTCAAGACGAGCTTCCATATTGCCGATGTCGCGCAACGTTCCGCCGCCAAGAACCATTGGGAAATTGTCTTCGTTGCGGACCAGGCCCCAGCCGTAGGACTGGAACACGGGGACGCCTTTGGCGTGTTGGCGGAAATACGCGACGGTGAATTTGGTGTTCTCTCCATCATCGTCCGCGACAAGTGGCAAAGTGTGCCCGCCATCTTCAGTTGGACCAACTTTTTCAAGTTGTGAGTAGGGCACCTTCCACAGCATGGACCACTTTTGCATGAACTTGTCAGCGCTTTCGCTTGGGGACGATCCAGTTGAGAAAGTTGTTCCGTACACTCGGCGCAAAACATTCTTAATGTCCAGCAATCCGCCCATTGGGAAATTTTGTGCGAATGAATCACGAATGCCTTCGCCCGGATCAGCAACGCCGCCAGTTGTCTGAGTTCCAATCGCATTTTTTGCGCCGCCGACATTGCTTGTTGCAAAGCCAGTATTGCCTCCGGCGGCGAATGCCACTGAAGCCAAGGCAAGAACCGCTGAACTCAAAACAGACAATTTTGGTGAAATCATTTTCATGAACTTTCTTTAGATAGGAGTCTTTGCAGGGGACAGGCGAGTGGCAAGAAAATCAACAACAATCAGTGTCCTGACACTTTGACTATTAATGCCACGCATTGGCTTGTTGGGCAAGCGGAAAGTTTGAAATACTTTGATTTTGCGAAATAATTTGGAGGGACATTGGGTTGAAAAAGTGCGCATGTTTTGGCTTGCCCTATTCTGCAGGTGGCTTCAGGCTTTCATACTGTGTGGAGGCAGATTTGTGAAGAACTTTCTAATGCATGTGTATGATCGAATTTGAGCCCAAATAGTGACAAAAGACACCCGTGAGCCCGAGATTGAGAACCGCAAGGCGCGCCATGATTTTGTGATTGGCGAGACTTTTGAGTGCGGAATGGTTCTGAAAGGGTCCGAGGTCAAGAGCATTCGCACAGGTCAGATAAGTCTTGCCGAGGGGTGGGTTATGGCCCGCGCGGCCCCTCCCCAATTGGAATTGCACGGGGTGCATGTGGCCGAATACCCGCCAGCGGGCAAAGATAGGCAGCATGAACCGCTGCGCACGCGGCGGCTTCTGGCGCACAAGAGTGAGATTAAAAAGTTGGCCTTTGCCATGAAGGCCAAGGGTTCTTCCTTGGTGCCGTTGAAGGTGTATTTCAAGAATGGCGTAGCCAAATTGTTGGTTGGCGTTGCCGTAGGACGCAAGAAAGCCGACAAGCGTGCCGCGATTCGCGAGAAGGAAATGAAGCGGGACATGGACCGGGACGCGGGTCGGCGGCGGTGATCAGGTGTTTGCCCGATTGAATGTGTGAACTGGTTGAACGGCGAACTTTTTACGAGTGAGATATAGCTCCGCGGGCGCGTGGTTTTACGGGCTGGGCATAAGAATTATTTTGCCTTGGTCGTCGGCGCGCTTGCCTTCAATGCAGTCGGTGATTGTGGCCGCCACTGTTTCTGGTGAAATGGTTTTATGTGGTGGGACCATTTTCTCGTTGAAGTTAGAGCGCAGCAACGGAGTCTCAACGCATCCCAAATTCACGCTGAAC
Source organism: uncultured bacterium (assembly GCA_903898755.1). Classification (GTDB taxonomy): domain Bacteria; phylum Planctomycetota; class Phycisphaerae; order Phycisphaerales; family SM1A02; genus SYAC01. The sequence goes on from CAIUGT010000084.1 coordinate 37,096, forward strand.
GCGCGCACGCCCAGAGCGCGGCCCTCGCGTTCGGCGCTGCGGGTCAGTGAATCAAGCGCGGATTTGCTGGCGGCGTAGACAAAAAATCCTGGGAATGGATCGGAGGATCCAAGCGTTCCAACATTCACAATGCAGCCGCCTTTTTGCGCGCGAAAATGCGGCCAACAAGCGGCAATCAGATATCCGGCGCCAAAGGTGTTGATGGAAAAGACCTCGGTGAACAAATCTTTCGTGGTCTTGTCAATGGGCACGCTTGGCGCAATGCCGGCGCAATTTACAAGATTGTCAATGCGTCCAAAGCGTTCAATGGTTTGATCAATGAGCGACTTGGCCTGGTCGGCATCGGAAATATCCGCACGCGCAATCATGACATCGCCGGAACCAGTGGCGCGAATTTCGTCTGCAGCGTCGGCAAGTTTATTTTCAGTTCGACCAACTAAGACAATGTGGTGCTTGCGCTGCGACAACATGACGGCGCATGCACGACCAATTCCAGAACCAGCGCCAGTGATAAGGGTGACCATCTTTTATTGCTCCATAATGAATGCGCGGTAAAATTATCCGCCGGTGAATAAACGAACCACATCGTTGTAAAAAGTGACCACGAATAAACTGCCAAGAAAGGCAAGTCCAACCAAGGTCGCCGCGTTCTGAAAGCGCAGGCTTGGTGGACGGCGAAAGCAGCCTTCGTACAGCAGGAATAGAAACAAGCCTCCGTCCACAATTGGCAGTGGCAGGAAATTAAGCACCGCCAAATTCACGCTAATCATTGCTAAAAAGAAGAGCAAATACGTCATTCCTCGGTCGGCCACGCGTGTTCCAACTTGCACAATTCCAACTGGGCCTCGCAGTTGTTCCACGCCCACGGTGCCTCGAGCCAAGCGGTCAAGTGTGAGCCAAGTCAGCACGGCAAGTTTTTTTGTTTCGGTGAAACCCATTGTGGCGGCCAGCACTGGATTGCCGTGAGCGCTGCGCGTGATCATTTGTGGCTCAAACAATTCACTTGGCAGCGGACTGGACCAACCCAGGTTTTGTATATCGTTTATTTCGGCGGCGCTCAAAGTGATCACGGTGGATTTCACAGGCGAGTTGGCCACGAAATTTTGAAATGAAATGTTCAGCGTGGCGGGGGTGTTCTTTCCAAACGCGGTGGCGGTGGTGACCCACAACGCGTCACGCATGGAAGCCCAATCGGTGAGTGTGATGTCATTGATAGAAATTATTTTTGTCAGTGGCCGAAGTTCAAGCGACGCGATTGGCGTGGCAACGGTTTGCGTGGATTTGGAGTCCAGTGGATTTTCGAGCACGCGGTCAATCACGCGCGCGCTCACCAATAAGTTCCAAGCCGGTCCCACCAGCACATCAAGGTGGCCTTGTCTGTCAGCACGGGCGTTGATGGAACGAATTTCGCCAGCGCGAAGAATTTTTAATTGCACGGCGCGGTTGGCGTAGGTTTCAATGAGCGAGCGGAATTCACCAAGCCGCGGACCGCTGCGGTCTTCGATGGCAAGGACAATGTCGCCGGCCTGCAAAATGCCTTGATTCGGGCTTGTTTTTTGCACGTAATCAATGCGCGCTAGAGGTGAAAATCCGATCAAGCCAAGGTCATATTCGCCGATGGATTTTGAATCGGATGGAAAAAGATCTTCAAACTTTGGCTCGGGAGACATTGGCGCGCTGACAACGGTTAATGCTTCCTTCGCGGGCGACGTGTTGGATGAAGTTGTGTCATTGATTTCAGAATGTGAAGTCAGCGACCACGTAGTCACAACCGATTTTCCATTTGAATTTTTGAATGCAAGATCCAACGCCTCCGCATTTGCAATCGCCACTCCATTGATGGCAGTGAGCGTGGAGCCAGGCTTCACGCCCGCGGCGCGCAGACCTGATTTGTCCAACATATTTTCAATCATTGGCGCAACGTCTTTTTGATCAGCAAGTATGCCGCTGCGGGCGGGGGCAACGCCAAAAGATCGTAGACCACTCGTGGCGTCTTTGATGGGCGCAACTTCAAAGCGCAACGGAGTCGCAACGCCAGGGCGAGTGACTTGAAGAATGGATTCGTGATCGGGGTGACTCATGGCCGCGCCAATTTGAATGTCGGCAAAAGTGGTCATGGGATCGCCGTTGATGGAATCGATTTGGTCGCCAGGCAGAAGACCATTGGGCGCCCCGTCAAGATTGCGCGCGGTGGCCGCGGGACTGCCAGGTCGCACGGCGCCAATGATTGGAGCCTCAAATTTCACGCCAATCATGAATGCGACCACGAACAAAATCACGGCCGTGATGAGGTTCAGAATGACTCCGGCGCTGACCACAATCATGCGTTTCCACACGGGTTTACTGCCATAACCGTCAATGGCGTCACTGGTGGAAGTGGGGTCCATGTCTTCTTGACCCTTCATTCGCACGAACCCGCCAATGGGCAGAAGACGCAGTGAATATTCAGTTTCGCCAACACCGTCCGCGTGCAGTTCGGCTGTTGGAATTTTTTCAGGCTCAGCTCCATAGCGAGTTTTGATATCAGGCGCTGTGCTGCCAAAGCGAACACCCAGACCGCGTCGATACGCCAGCACTGTAGGACCCATGCCCACGGCGAAAGATTCAACGCGAATACCAGCCCAACGCGCCGCGATGAAATGTCCAAATTCATGAATGGCAATGAGAAGACCAAAGCCAATCACAATGAGCGCGATGTTGGATGTGTTGCTGAGAAGTTCCACGTGTAAATATTCCGCCTTTCTTGGCGATGTTTGGCGAGTGAAAAGTTAAAGCGTCTGAGTGCCCGCTGGGTGTGGTGAATGAATTTGATTATGCGTGATTAGAGTGCGCGCGTGGCGGCGGGCATTGTGGTCCGCGGCCTCCACGTCGTTGAGGGTTGTGATTGCATGCGTGGGCAGCGCGTGAAGCGTGTCCTTCACAATGCGCGCAATATCTCCAAAACGAATTTGTTGATTCATAAACGCCTCAACCGCAATTTCATTTGCGGCGTTCAGAGTGGCTCCGGCGCTGCCACCGTGTTCAATGACATGCTTGGCCAACGCGATGGCGGGAAAGCGTTCATGATCAATTGGCTGAAAATCAAGGGTTTTAAGGGTGTTCCAATCTAATTTTTTGGCCACGCCAGGAAAACGATTTGGCCAGCACAGCGCAGCTTGAATGGGCAGTTTCATGTCTGGCGGAGACAGTTGCGCCATCACGCTACCGTCGGCGTATTCAATCATGGCGTGCACAATGCTTTGCGGATGCACAATGGCGTCAATGCGATCGGCGCCAAGATCAAAGAGCCAATGCGCTTCGATGACTTCAAGCGCTTTGTTCATAAGCGTGGCGCTGTCGATGGTGACCTTGGGTCCCATTTTCCATGTTGGATGATTCAGCGCTTGCTCAACTGTGGCGTTGAAAGTGTGCTCGCGGCTCCATGTGCGAAATGGTCCGCCGCTTGCGGTCAGAACAACGCGCGTGATTTCTTTTTGAACGCCGGAGCGCAAGCACTGAGCAAGTCCGCTGTGCTCGCTGTCGACTGGCAGCAACGTCACTCCAGCGCGTTTGGCGGCGGCTGTCATAAGCGCGCCAGCCGCGACCAATGTTTCTTTGTTTGCAAGCGCAATGGTGCAACCCATTTCAATGGCGGCCAGCGTTGGCGCAAGACCCGCAAAGCCAACCATGGCGGCCACAACAATGTCGCCAGGGCGCGCAATGTCTTTCACAAGTTTCAACGCGGCGTCGGGCCCGCTGTGCACTTTGTCAAAGCCCGCAAGTTGTGAGACCGCGTGGGCATCCAGAATTGCAAGGTTTTTTACGGCAAATTGACGCGCTTGTTTGGCAAGCTCGGCGGCGTTCTTGCCCGCGGCAAGACCCACAATTTCAAATCGTGGCGCATTGTCTGCGGATTTCATGGACGCAAAATGTGAAACAACTTCGAGCGTGCTCACCCCAATGGAGCCCGTCGAACCAAGCACGATCAACCGTTGCACAGGTCGAGTCGCGTTCATATGTGGTTACTCCTTCCGCTGCGCATCTTTGGCAGAGCCGGGCGCAAGACCGCGTCGAGCTGCGCCATAGAGACTGCGCAAGAAACCAGTTTTCTTTTGTCCATCGGCTGGGGGTTGAGCCGCCGCCGAATTGCCTGACACATTGCCAGAGACATTGCCCGACACATTTGTTGGTGCAGTGGGCGCGGGCGTTTGTCTAGGTGCGTTTGAATTTGATGGAGCTGGAGAATTGGAATATGAACCAGGATTTGAAAGTGGATTCAAACCTTGTTGCGCCGCTGCGCGTTGCGAAGCATTTGGATAAATAATTGGTTCACGGTTTAGTCCTTGATCTCGACCACGACCTCCGCCTTGACCGCCTCGACCACGTCGTCGACGGCGACCGCGTGGGCCATCACCCGCCGGGGCGTTGGGATCGTTCGGCAGATTGGAATTATTTTCGCCTTCAACATTGTTGCCGGCATCATCGGATGAACCCGCTTGATCATCGGATGGACCACCCGTGTTTTCACCTGTATTGGGCGAAGAATTGCCACCATTTTGATTTGGCGCGCCATCCATGTGACCACCACGACGACCACGACCGCCACGGCGACCGCGACGACGGCGCGGACTTCCATCTGGATTTGTGTTTTGTGGTGTTGGATTGTTTGGATCAAGCGGAGCCGCGCCTTCAACAGGCTCGCCTTCGATTGGTGTCAAACCATCTGGACGACCCGCGGACGCCAATGGCGAACGTTGTGGTTGAGCA
>CAIUGT010000085.1 GCA_903898755.1 uncultured bacterium
CGCGCCAGCAACCACGCTTGATGACCGCAACCCTCGCGGAATTCAAACGCGTGGGTGCGCTTGCTCATGTCGCGCGCCGCAAAATCTGGCGGCAAGTGCGCGACATCAAGCTCTAAACGCCGTGAATTACTGCTAAACCAAATGGTTCCCTGCGGCGAAAGCCACTTGGGCAAACTGCCAATCAGCGCCGGCCAATCGCGGTCAACGCTGAAGCTGGAAGCCTCCATGCGCTTTGAATTTGAGAATGTCGGCGGGTCGCACACAATCACGTCGTACTGCTCGCCAGGCTTTGGACCGCGATCAAGCCACGCCAAACAATCCGCCTCTACAAGTCGGTGTGCGTCGCTTACATCAAATCCATTTAGACGCAAATTGCGCAGTGTCCACGCTTGATAGGTGGCGCTCATATCCACGGTGGTGGTTGCGACGGCGCCACCATCAATGGCGTAGCACGTGAAACTTCCGGTGTAGGCGAACAAATTCAACACGCGCAAGCCTTTGCAACGCTGGCGCACCATATCGCGCGTGGTGCGATGATCAAGAAATAATCCCGTGTCCAAATAGTCCGTCAAGTTCACTTCAAAGCGAAGGCCTTGCTCGCGCATAATTCGCAGCGCGCTCTGCGTGCTGTCCGCCGCGGCCACTTTTTGATATTGCCCTTGCCCATCATCGGCGCCTTCACGACGATTTTTCTGACGACGACGCTCTTTGACAAAAAGTTTCTCGCGCGGAATTTCCAGCGACGAACAAATTTTCTCAATGCAGTTCGCCTCGTGCGCGTCTTGCTGCTCCTCGGTTTCATCTTTGGTGCGCGGATGCAACCAGGCCACCACTTCGCCACCGTACCAATCCACCACGGCTGGAAATTCCGGAATGTCGCGTTCATATAAACGAAACGCGTCGTTGCCAGCCTTGGCCGCCCACTTCTTCAACTGCCGAAGTCTTTTTGAAAGCCGATTGGCGAACATGCGCCAACCCTAGCGCAAGTCAATTGACCAAGCAGCGGTCGCGCGACCCAGTGTGCGCGTCAGGTGGCTTGTTGCATTGACCAAGAAATGCCAATCGCCCGCCGCAGGGCTCATTGCAATAGCAAATGAACACCGACTCACCCGATCTTTGTCTATTTCCAATCGCCGAAAAAGACCGAAATAAATAACTCTGAAACACCTAAACTTGGTCTTATAACCATATTTCAAACCCAATTCAGCCCCCATTTGCCCATTTGCCCCACTTTCGTTACTCTTCTAGCCCTTCACGGAATCCGTGAAGGATTCCATAACTCTACAAAGGAACTATTGAGATGATGAACCGACTCCGCTGGAGCCTGAACCTGATCGCCACTTTCGCACTTCTTACCCTATTCGCCGCGCCTGCGTTTGCCGGTGAAGCCGACCTGAAGGTGCCTTCAGTTGACCTTGCCAATTTTAAGTTTGGCAATACCGTCATCCAAGGCAACTACCTCATGATGATGGGCCTGTTGGTCTGCATCTTGGCGGGAATCTTTGGTTGGTACCAATATGGTCAAACCAAGGCGTTGCCAGTTCACAAGAGCATGTCCGATGTCTCCCACATTATTTGGGAGACCTGCAAGAGCTACCTCTGGCAACAAGGCAAGTTCTTGGCTCTGTTGTGGATTCTCATCGGCGCTTGCATCTTCTACTACTTCGGATATCTGGAGCACAAGGACGCGTTCTCAATCTTCGTGATTCTGTCAGCCAGCATTCTTGGAATTCTAGGCTCATACGGCGTGGCCTGGTTCGGTATTCGAATCAACACCATTGCAAACAGCCGCACTGCGTTCGCAAGTTTGAAGGGCCAAGGCCTTCCAGTGCTTGCCATTCCTTTGCGCAGTGGAATGAGCGTTGGCCTTCTGTTGGTCAGCGTTGAATTGTTCTTCATGATTTGCATTCTGAAATTCCTGCCAACCGCCCTTGTTGGTCCGGCCTTCATTGGTTTCGCAATTGGCGAAAGTCTTGGCGCCAGCGCGCTTCGCATCTGCGGTGGAATTTTCACCAAAATCGCCGACATTGGCGCTGATTTAATGAAGATTGTCTTCAAGCTTCCAGAAGATGATCCGAAGAATCCAGGCGTGATCGCGGATTGCACCGGCGACAACGCGGGCGACTCAGTTGGTCCAACCGCCGACGGATTTGAAACCTACGGCGTGACCGGCGTTGCGCTGATCGCGTTCTTGGCTCTTGCCATTGGCGACACTGGACCAGAAGGTCAAACCGTGTGCGCCAAGTTAATCGTGTGGCTGTTCGCCATGCGCGCGCTGATGATCATCACAAGTTTGCTGAGCTACTTCATCAATGAAGTGTTGAACGAAACTCGTTTCGGCACCAAGAAAGATTTTGATGAAGAAGCGCCGCTGACAAGTTTGGTGTGGATCACTTCAATCGTTTCGATTGGCGTGACCTTCCTTGCAAGTTGGGCGTTGCTTGGTCAATTCAGCGAGACCGTTGTGATGGGCGAAGCGCCCGCGGTTCTTGTGAACAACACAACCGGCCAAGCTGTTGCCGGCACCGTGGTCGACACCGCAACATTTGCGTACACAAGCCTGTGGTGGATTCTTTCCATCATCATTAGTTTGGGCACCGTTGCCGGCGCGTTGATTCCAGAATTCACCAAGGTCTTCACCAGCACCAACAGTCGTCACGTTCGCGAAGTGGTTCAAGCCAGCGCGCAAGGTGGCGCAAGCTTGAATGTTCTTTCCGGTTTCGTGGCGGGTAATTTCTCCGCGTTCTGGAAGGGCTTGGTTCTTGCCTCGCTCATGGCGTTGGGTTGGTGGGCCAGCAATAATGCTGATATTCAGCACTTAATGCCTGCGAAATATGATTTCGCCGCTCCAATCTTTGCGTTTGGTTTGATCGCTTTCGGATTCCTTGGAATGGGTCCTGTCACCATTGCGGTGGACAGCTTTGGTCCAGTCACCGACAACGCGCAAAGCGTGTTTGAACTGAGCCAGATTGAGAAGATTCCAAACATCCGCGAAGAAGTGAAACGCGACTTCGGCTTTGAGCCAAGTTTTGAAAACGCAAAGCACCTTCTTGAGAAGGGTGACGGCGCGGGCAACACGTTCAAGGCAACCGCCAAGCCAGTGCTCATTGGCACCGCGGTTGTGGGCGCAACCACAATGGTGTTCGGCATCATCTTGATGTTGGACAAGTTGTACGGCGATGTGATCAGCAAACTCTCAATCGTTCGACCAGAAATCCTGCTTGGACTTCTTGTCGGTGGTTCAGTGATCTACTGGTTCACAGGCGCAAGCACGCAAGCCGTTGTGACGGGCGCGTACCGAGCCGTTGTGTTCATCAAGGAGAACATTAACCTTGAGAAGGCCACAGCAAGCATTGAGGACAGCAAGGAAGTGGTGCGCATTTGCACCGTGTACGCGCAAAAGGGAATGTTCAACATCTTCATCGTGGTGTTCTGCATGTCCTTGGCGTTGCCGTTCTTTAATCCATACTTCTTCATTGGCTACCTGATCGCCATCGCGTTCTTTGGTTTCTTCCAAGCCATCTTTATGGCAAATGCCGGCGGATCTTGGGACAACGCGAAGAAGATTGTTGAAGTGGACATGCGCATGAAGGGCACTGACCTTCACGCGGCGACCGTGGTTGGCGACACCGTTGGCGATCCGTTCAAGGACACCAGCTCCGTGAGTTTGAACCCAGTCATTAAGTTCACAACGCTGTTTGGTTTGCTCGCGGTGGAAATCGCCGTGCAAGAGCAAGTGCAGCCGTACAAGTTCTGGATTGGCGGAGTGTTCTTCGTGATCGCGTTGATCTTTGTGTACCGCAGTTTCTACTGCATGAGAATTCCAACCGACGCGAAGGCGTAATACTTACTCAAGACTGTTTAAGACGGCGGCTCTACACTGTGGACTTCAAATGAAGTACTGGCTCCACAGATCATGTATGACCGCCGTCTTTTTATTTTTAGGCGCGATGTTGGTCGACTCGGCTATTGCGGCGGGCAATGCGCCAGTGAAAGCGCACTTGAATTTGCAATCAAGTTTGCTGGTGAATGTGGTGGCAGTGGCTCAGGTCCCCGCTGCCACGGCTGCGGCAAACACGCAGCAATCTGCGGCGCCAAATATTGCGCAAGCCAGCGCCACGCCTGACACGACCAAGGACAACGCGAATGCCAACGCGCCCAAAATGCCAAAGTGGATTGAAGAAGGCATTGAAAAATTTGGCGCCATCACGGTGTTCGTGGCATTTGTTGTCAGCGGCATTGGCCTGCACTTAAGCGAGGATTTAATTTTAATTCCAGCCGGCTGGCTGTCCGCGAACGATCCGAAATTCTTTTGGGAATTGGCGCTGGCGGCGTACGGCGGAATTGTGTTGGGTGATCTGGGTTGGTTTCTGATGTGCCGCACATTTGGCGCGCGCCTTTTGCAAAGCAAGTTTTTCAAGCGCATGTTCCATCCGCGGCGGTTGCTTGAAGTGAAATATCAAATCGATCAACGCGGGGTATTGGTTCTAATCGCCGCCCGATTTATTCCTGGAACGCGAACGCCAGTCATCACCATGTGCGGCGTGCTGCACATGGCCACATGGAAATTTATAACCGTGGAAGCCGTGTGCGTTCTCATTACCGCGCCCATGCAAATGGCAATTGGCTGGCTGGCATTTCATGCGGCTGAGCAGGCTGGCGTGACGGACATTTTTCACCAGATCATGATTGGCGTGGCGGTCACATTGGCCGTGGTCATTGGCCTGTGGTTGGTGCACCGTGCAATTGAGCAGCGCAAGTCAAAGAAGCGTCCACCCCGGGCGAATGTGGCTTGGTTGCGCATGTTTCGTGGCGCGGCCAAAGCTTCTTAAAGTCGCCAATACAGGTGCGACAATAGCAATTTTGTGATTGCGCACAGGCGTTGCGGGCAGATCAAAGCGAAGGTATGTTTGAACATTCGCAACTGTTGGCTGGAAAATATTGGGCGGTTACTCAAGCGGTCAACGAGGGCAGACTGTAAATCTGCTGGCTTAGCCTTCGGAGGTTCGAATCCCCCACCGCCCATTTTGGAAAGAGAAGACCCGTGCGTCTTCTTTTTTCATTGGCGACACCAGTTCAGCCACTCACGCGGCATTGCGAGTTCTCTGCGCCCCTGTGGCAACCTCATTTATGCAGCGCGAGTTGTTTGAGCGCCCGTGGCTCCATCGGCGAAATCATCTAGCCTGACATTATGAGCAGTACGCAAGTCAGCAGCGAACAGAAACAACCAGATCAATTTCGCGTGATTGGTTCCATCAGCGCGACTGGAATTGTGGTCGCATCCATGGTGGGCAGCGGAATCTTTTCACTCACTGGACAATTTGGCGCCAAGCTTGGCACTTCGCAAAACATTCTTGCAGCCTGGATCATCGGCGGAATACTGGCATTGTGCGGCGGACTATCGCTTGCAGAACTTGGCGCCATGATTCCATGTTCTGGCGGCAGCGTTGAATTTGCACGCCGCGCATTCGGACGCACCACTGGCTATTTGGTGGCTATGGTCACCATTTTGTGCGGCTACTTTCTTTCGCTGGCCGTGGTCGGACTGTTGCTTGCAGAATATGTCAACCAACTACTTCCCAAGCCGCTAGATATAAACCTGATTGCCGCGCTCACGATTGGCGCCGCGTTTGTGTCGCAACTTTTTGGCTTGCATGCGGGGTACAAATTCAACACGGCGCTGTCGATTATTAAAATTGGATTTGTCGCGCTCTTTGTGTGCGCGGGACTTTTCTGGCCAGTTCAATCGCGCATGGTCGCGCCTGTTTTGAAAGAGGCCGTCACGCATCCAGGAATTATTTCTGGCGCCGTGGCAAGCGCAACGCTTGTTGTCAGCTTCGCATATCTGGGTTGGTCCACTGGCGCGGATATTGCGGGCGACATCAAGCGGCCTGGTCGCAATGTTCCGCTGTCCATCATTGGCGCAATCGTGCTGGTCTTTGCGCTGTATATCGGCGTGAATCTTGTGTTTCTGCGTGTGATTGATCCGGCCGCCATGCTGGAAACAAATGGCACGCCAATGCAAGCCATTGGTGGCGTGGCCGCGCGCTTGATTTTTGGAACCGCCATAGGAGACGCAATGACTGGCGTGATTGCGCTGCTGTTTTTTTCTACGCTTGTTTCAGGCGTGATCACTGGCGCTCGCATACTGGAGTCCATGGCGCATGCGCGCGAGATTCCTGCGTGGACGGGTGTGCGCAAAGACAATGGGGTTCCTACGCGCGCGCTTGTTGTGGTCACGGTCGCCAGCCTTGCTTCACTAGCGATTGGAAATCTAGATGACATTCTTGGGCTGCTCACGGTGCTGGTGAATGTGTTCTCGTCGCTCTCCGTTGCCGCGGTGCTTGTTCTGCGCCGAACCATGCCCGATGCGCCGCGCCCCTTCCGCGTGCCGTTGTATCCAGTGACGCCGATTATTTATATGGTGCTCGCTGGCTGGAGCATTGCGGCAAGCGTGATGGACGGAGGCTTGAATGCAATCATCGCCTCAATCGCCGCAGTTGCAATTCTTTTGTTCATCAAACCATTTCTGACAATTGGTTCGAAGTGCTAAACTGAATACTTGAAGGCGCAGCGCACTGGCAGCCATGCGTCGCGCAAAATTGAAACAGTGAAAGAACGAATTATGAAAAAACACACGCTAACTTTACACGCCGCGATCTTGGTCGCCACATGCACGCTGCATGCACCACGTGAAGTGATGCGTTCTTGTTTTGCCTTGGAACTAGTTGAACCTGCGCCCATGTTTTTCACTTCAGCCACGCAAGCCACCACTGTCACAGGAAATCAAACTACAACGCCAATGTCCTCACCAAGCGGCATGCGTTCGCCAGATCGCAAAAGACCTATTCGAAAAGGCTCCATGACGCGCACGGCCGCGCGGGAAATTGCGCCCGCGGCCACAACGACAACTGACGCGACCACTGTTCCCGCAACTGGTGGCGCGGCTGGAAACACAAACGGCAACGCAACCCCCGCCGCCCCGGTCACGGCCGAATCCGCCGCCGCCGCGCTTGAGAGCGCGCTTGCACTGACACAAAATGCCGACTTCCGCGCGTGGTACGAATCGCAACACATTTTTCTAGCGCCACGATCGCGTTTGCAAAATTTACAATTTTCTTTGTGGACCGACGACCAATCGTGCATTGCCAAGCGTGAAGGCGACACAAAGTTTCTTCGCGCCGACTGCACGCCCATGACTATCCGTATTTCCGCAAAGGTGAATGAGGCGTGGGCCGATTCCTTCGAGCGCTATTTTGGATTTCCTGAGCATGCGCTTGATTCCGTGGCGTATCGAGTTGGCGATGGCTCGCAAGCGGCAATTGAAAAAGCAATCACGGAAACCTTGGCGCAGCACGGAATTATTTGCTCGGCGCAAAGCATCGCGCCGGATCATCAATGGATTCTTGATCGCTCCATGCCGGAAGTGCGCGACGTTGCCGATGCGGTGATTCAAACGTATTGGAGCGGTCAACGTGGCAGACCAAATGCGCGCCAACGCATTGAGGCGCTGACCAGTTTTGTGCAGAACGCAATTCCATATCGCAAGGTGGATGATGGACGCAATGACGCTGTGAAGGATGGAAAATATCGCTGCGGTTTGCGAACGCCAACCGAAGTTTTACTTGACGGCGGCGACTGCGATTCCAAAAGTTTGCTGTTGGCAACGCTTATTCGCAGCGTGGACGAGCGCACGCCCGTTGCGTTGGTGTACTGCATGAACGACACAACCCCGCACATGTGTCTGGCCGTTGGCTGCGACATGTTTGATGGCGAACAGCGCATCAATGTGAACGGCACGCAAATGGTTTTGATAGAGACCACGTCCGACTGGGACATTGGTCACGTTGGCTCTGGCACGGACATTGTGAATGCGGAAGCACAACCACTGCGCTGACGCCCTGTACGCGGACGTGAAGTTCGTAGCCGCGCAATTGGTTCTCATTTAGGACGCGGAATCATTTCGCAAGCCCAAGCACATTCAACATGATCCAATTATTTTGCGGCGGAAAAACTCATTGCGCCGCGCAATTATTTCGCAGCTGACGGATCTTTGACAGGCGCTACTTCCAAATCTTTCATGGGCAACATGACCATGCCGTCGGCATTGTTGCCGGCAGTGATACGCACTTTTTCATTCGCATCACTCCACGCAACGCCCGCGCCGCCGTCATCTCTGGTGAACGTGGCCACGCGCTGCTTGCCCGCCTTGTCATACACCTGCAAACCCGCGTACCCATTCACTCGGGTCGTTGCGTCCATGCGCACACGGCCGTTCAGGTCGTACCACCACAAGCACGCGCCGCCATCGTCACGGGTGAAAGCCGTGATGCGCGCCGCGCCATTCTTGTCCAGCACATTCCAGCCTTCACATGTGATCACGCCATAGGGTTTCATGGCCGCGACACACAACATGACCACCAACACGCTCAACACAATGTTGAGCACACGCTGATACTTGACACGACTTTGCAACGACGCGATTTGTTTCTGCATTTCTTTCATGCGCGCAAAGATAGTGGCGCGGCGACATTCACGATTGATCAGATTTGCGCGCGTCAGCATCTGTGACCTGCGGTGGCGCGGATTCATCTTGTACTACGTCGCCACCACGCTCTATCTGCGCTCGTATCAATCGCCAAGCGCCCCACAGTGCGAGCCCCGCAACAGCGATGATGATCAAATGCATGTGGGCAAGTTTAGCCATTCACAAATCAATCTTGAATGGGTTGTACAGGGTCCACTTGCTGCGGACGCCGCGCGCGCGGCAAGCAAAATACAATTCTCCGCGCGCTGTAGATTTATAAATCAATTTTGATGACAAACGGCGCAATCGCCAACCCCACGCACACGGAAATAAGCAAAGTGTTGTTGTCGATTACATACGGCAACACGGACAAGCCCGCGCCTGAAATCAGCGGCACCATTTTCTGCTGCTTCCAGCCGTACATGAAATACGCCGTGCCCACAATTCCAGCGAACACATTCACAATCAAATTAGTGGTGTCGAAGTTCAAGGATTCCTTGCCGCGCGGAATCCGTTGTTGGGATACGGAATCACGGGCGATCCCATGGTTCGAAACGACGCGCGATTGTGCGCTTCATCGCTGTCCCACGAACCGCCGCGTGACACGCGATCTCCGGCATCGCCATGGATGGGACCCACCGGATCGACCACGCCCATTTTGCATTGCTCAAAATAATTCGCAGCGAAATAATCCGCGCACCACTCGTACTGATTGCCAAGCATGTCGTAAAATCCCAACGCGTTGGCGGCCTTCTTTGCCACGGGGTGCGATTTGTTTTGTGAATTTTTTCCGTACCAAGCAACATCATCAATCACGCCGTACGTTGGCTTACGCACGCCCGCCCTGCACGCGTATTCCCACTGCGCGGCGGTTGGAAATGACAGACCTGTTTTGGAGCAGAACTTTTGGCAATCGTTCCAAGCGACATTGTCAACGGGCAATGAATCCGTGGCGTTCTTGGCGTCGGACTCCTGCTCGGTCAGGCCCTCGTCGGTCCACTTATGCACGCTTGGATTGTTTTGCATCGCGCCCTTCCACTGCGCTTGCGTGACCTCCGTGCGACCAAGATAAAACGCGTTGCTCAGCGTGACTTCGTGCGCTGGCTTTTCAACGGGCTCCGCGGCCTCATCGCCAGGGCTCATGCCCATCACAAATACGCCCGGCGGCACCAGCAACATTTCAATGCCAGTGGATTTGTGTTTCACGCGCCACGGCAAACCAGTCGCCGTAATGCGCTTGAGCAAGTCGGCGTCGGTGACAACTTTGGCGTCTGGATTTTGTTCAAGCACATCGGCCCACTGCGTAACCGAGGCCGCGTTGGCGACAGTTGTTTGCATTGCGGCGGCGGACATTGTTGTGTTTGCACCAATCGACGCGTCGGTTGCGACGGCTTTCACCGCGCCCGCCGTGGCCGCGGCGTTCTTGTCCGGTTCTTGCGAGCAGCCGCACAACATGCCGACGCTTAAGAACAGAAACATGACGCGTGTCGAATTACTCATGCAGACAAGATAACACCAATGCGCACGCCTTATAATGTGAATATGCCTGACATCACACCGCATTCCAACGGACTTCACCCCGACTACCGCATTCGCCTGATGGAGGAGGCGGACATGCCTGCCATTATTGAAATTTGCAAACTGGTGTACCCGCATGACGCGCCCTACACGCCGCAAGAACTTGCGGAGCATCACCTGGTTTTTCCACAGGGACAATTTGTGGCACAGCACATTCCAACTGGCGAAGTGGCGGGCGCGCATTTCACATTGCGCCTGTGCATGATTGATTTTCATCTTGATGATTCATGGGATGTCCTGACCGCGTACGGAACATTTGACGATGACAATCCTGTTGGCCACACGTTGTACTGCGCCGACATCATGGTGCATCCACGGCATCAACATCACAGCGTGGCGCGCGCGTTGACGGACATTTCGCGTGAACTTGTGCGGCAGGAAAAATTATGGCGCATGGTGGCGGGCAGTCGCTTGGCTGGATATGCGCAACACAAAGAGATGATGAAACCGAATGAATATGTTGAGGCTGTTGAGCGCGGCGAAGTTGTGGACCCGGTTCTCACCGTGCATTTAAAAGACGGCTGGCAAGTGATTTGCCCCATTCACGGCTATTTGCCGCATGATGAAGAGAGCGCGGGTTGGGCCGCGGTGATTCAGTGGATCAACCCCGCGTGTCCGCCGCCGCCGGAATTTCAGTTGCGAAAATGAGTTCGGGCGGCGCTGTAGCCAACAATTTAGAACACACGTATTTCAAACGTAGCGTGTCCGCAAAACACAATTTAATACATGCGCAATTCAAACGCGGCGCGTCAGCAGAAAACAATTTAGAACACGCGTATTTCAAAAGCGGCCGTGAATGTGTCGCCGGCTTTCACAACTGCGGCACCATCGCACAAGCCGCTAATGGTCGCGGTCATTGGTTCAAAGCAGACAAAGTTGGCGCCTGCTGGCGAATAGATTTGCATAAACGAATAACCGCTGAGAAATTTCATTTCAATTCGTTGCTGCTGCGCAATGATGGCGGCGGTTGGCACAACTTGTGTGGAACTTTTCAATTCGCCAAATGAGTTGCCGAGCTCTGCCCCGCTTGCCCCGCGCATGTCCAACTGAAATAAATCATCCAGCGGCGCAAGCGCTGATTGCTTGCATGTGGGCAACCATGGCGCGGAGTTGTCGGTGGAAATTGGCAACCCGATTTGCGCCAACGCAACGGCGCGGCGAGCGGGCAACTGCAACTGCGCATTGGCGCGATCGTGCAACACCAAATACGGATGCCACCCAAATGACACGGGAACATCTTCGCCCTTGTCCGCTTCAATGATCGTGGTCACTGTCAGCGTGCTGGCGAGCGCGGATTGATCATCACTTGAATTGGCCTGCGGATGTTTGCCCTGATCCGCAATTTGATTTGCGCCTTGCCCCGCGCGTTCATTGGCACCTTGCCCCGCGATTTGCCCCGCAATTTGATTCGCATTTTCATTCTTGCCCTGTCCCAACTTCCAGCGCACGCGCAATGTGTGCGCAAATGGATACGCGGCGAATAATTGCGCATGGTCGCCCCACACAATGCTGGCCTGCAATTCATCCGGCGCGGGCTGCGACATAACCCAGTCCGGCCAACGAATGAGCAAGCCGTGCATGGGAAATCCGTTGGCATCGCGCTTCAACTTTGCGTCGCGCGACAAGTCCACGGCCTTGCCCGCAGCCGTGAAATGGTCGGTGCGCAATCGATTGGCGTATGGATACAACAGCGGAATTCCCCCTGTTTTTTGCGACTTCACAAAATCCGCAAGCGCCACCGGCAAAGCCAACATTTCTTGGCCACGCACTTGCCAACTGGTGGCAACACACCCCGCGTCCGTATGAATAACAAGCTGGCTTTGCGACTTGGCGCAACGAATAGTGCGGATATCCATGCAAGCAACACTACCAATTTGCACAAAAGAAAAACCCGCACGATGGCGGGTTCTTTGAAATTTCTAAATGCGACTCGCTGATTTGTTCAATCAGGCGCGTCTACGACGTCCGCCAAACACTCCAGCCAATCCCATGAGAGCAATTGCTCCAGGACTTGGCAAGGAACCAACCGCGCCAACGCTTAATCCATTGTCTACGAATGATGGAGGCGCAATAACTGTTAAGTCCCACGCGAATGTGAACACTTGCGACAAACCTGGAGTCGTAGGCATCATCGCTGGAAACCAATTCAACACAATGGAATTGTCCAAATCTGTTGGTAAGAAATCCTCAAAGCGGCAGTGAGCATCGCCAGCGAGAGCCGCAGTTGTTGCCGTTAATCCAGTCAGACCACTTTGGTAATTGACTTGGGCAATGACCTGCGCATTGTTCAAGCCACTGGCTCCGTAGTTAATGGCCATGGCGCTAAACAAGCCTGAATAGTTGTACGCGTTGAAGTCGGAGAATTGAAATTGGTAGAAACCTTTGTTGGCCAATGGGCCACTGGGCGTCACTGTTGTCGTGCATCCATTTGGGTAGCCGTTGCAAGCCTGCGCGTAACTCACTAACACGCCACTAGGATTTGCATTTGTGAAACCGGCCGCAGTGTATTCAGCTGCAGTTGAGCCAGCCTGAAAGATTGCGCCAGACAATACTGCTGCATAAGTGGATGAACTCAATCCTGCAACAAATAAAACAACAACATTCTTAGAATTCATGATCTAGGGTTCCTGAAAGGGGTTAGGGAGTGAAGGGAGTGAAGGGAGTGAAGGGAGTGAAGGGAGTGAATCTAGATTTGAGGGATCAAACCTTTATTACTCTCAAAATTACTCCAAAGAAATGAAAAGTCAAATTTATTATCTAATTTTGACAATTTTTTTTTAAATACGGCTATTACTCAAACTTTACAAATTCTTCAAAGATGACTTTAAAATAAACGCGCTACAACTATGTAAACGTAAAAAATGAGTGGTCACAGTCACGCAACTTCAGATTTTTTGAATTATTTTTAAAAATTGGCGGCAATGCCAAAAGAGCCAATTGACTTTCCTAATTACACGCGCCAAAGCTCAACAGAATCAACCCAATATCCCCAGATTCAAAGATGCCGTCTCCATTTAAGTCATATTCAGCCTCTCCCCAGCTCAGCAATCCCAAGCTAACGTCGGCGGTATCAATAAATCCGTCCTGATCCAGGTCCTCTAGGCAAGAAACTGGCGAGCTGTTCCACAAAGTTTGCGCCATTTCAACAGCACGACTTGCCACCACAATGCCGGCCCGACGACCTGGCAAATCATCAAATCCGGGGTGAATGCCGCCCCAAATCCGTGAAAGGGAGCATTGATCGGCGGCGTCACGGTAGGTTGCCCATTGCAAGCGAACATCCACGCTCGGGCCGTCCTCAAAGACAAGAAACTGACCC
>CAIUGT010000086.1 GCA_903898755.1 uncultured bacterium
AACCAATCCCAGCGCGCTGTTCATGGTGAGCATGGCGTCGTTTGTGGTTTCGTTGGGCGTTGGGTTCGCCTTGTTCGGCCGCCCAAGTTGGGCCATCTTCTTGGCGCCAATTTACGCGGCAGTTCAAGGGTTTTTCATGGGCGCGGTGGGAATTGTGCTTGACAACATTTTGGCGGCTAAAGGCATAAAACTTACGGGTGGCATTGCGCTGCAAGCATTCATCATGACCGCGGGCGTGGCGTTGACGTGCCTCATTCTGTATCGCAGCGGTGCCGTGCGCATTACACAACGCGGCGCATTTATCTTGTGGGCGTGCGTGCTTGGAATTGGCGTGACCTATTTGATTTCATTTGTGTTGTCGCTGTTTGGTGTGGCGACACCATTCATCTCGCTGCCAAATCAAACTGGCGGTTCAACTGGCGCTTACATTGGACTTGCCATTAACGGGCTCATTCTGGTGGTGGCGGCATTTACTTTTATCGCCGACATTCAACAAGTTGATCAAGCTTCCAAAGAGGGTGCACCCGCAAGCAGTGAGTGGTATTTGGCGTATGGCCTGACCGTGAGCTTGGTCTGGATTTATTTTGAGTCCATGAAAATTATTTTCCGACTGGCCATGATCTTTGGTGGCGGTAAGCGCGATTGATTCAGCGCGCGTTCTATATGAAAGCGACTGCATGATTGGCGAGCTTGTGTTGGCCATGGAGGCCGTCGCGCCACGGCGTCTTGCGGCATCGTGGGACAACACTGGTTTTTTGCTTGGCGATCCTTCGCGGGCTCTTCGACGCGCGTTGCTCACCATTGACCTTACAAATACGGTGCTTGATGAAGCCATTGCTGCCAAGTGCGAGGCGATTATCGCGTACCACCCGCCCATTTTTGAGCCGCTGAAACATCTCACGGCCATGCATGCGCATGAGCAAATTCTGCTGCGTTGCGCGGAGCACAAAATCGCTGTTTTGTCGCCGCATACGGCACTTGATGCGGTGCGTGGCGGCATGACCGATTGGCTGGCGGACTTCATTGGCAGTGGCGCGCGCGTGGCCTTGGAACCGTGCGCCAATTTGAATTCGCCTTTGACGGAAATGGATCACGCAAACGAGCAAGGCCAAGGCCGCGCGCTCACTCTTGCCAAGCCGCGGCCAACGAACGCCATCGCAAAACAACTTCGAGCTGCGCTGCGACTTGCCGCAGGCGACGTGAGCTATTGCGAATTGAAAAAGTCCCGCAAGCACAAACTTATCGCGGTGGTTCCTGGCTCGGGCGCCAGCTTGTTGCCTTTGGCACTTGAAGCGGGCTGCACGCTCATGGTGACTGGCGAGGCCAAACACCATGACGTGCTTCATGCGCAAGAAATCAGTTGCGACATGATTTTGCTGGGACACACAAACTCAGAGCGCGGATTTCTTGCGCACTTTGCCAAACAATTGCAGCCGCATGTGCCACACGTTCGATTGTTGGTGAGCAAGCGTGATCAACATCCGCTTCGCTGCGCCTAAAACAAAATTTCGCCGCAGCCATTGTGCTCAATCCCACGTGATTATTTTCTTCACTGCGCCTAAAAATAAAACGCAGGCGCAACGCCAAAAATCAGAGTTGTAATTTGGGCGCGCTTATTTTTGTTCGCTCAATGTTTCACGCGCAAGAAGCGCCGCGCCCAACATGCCGGCGTCATCGCCCAATTGACTTGG
>CAIUGT010000087.1 GCA_903898755.1 uncultured bacterium
ATCGCTGACACCATTCTGCGTTCAACGGTGTTGCGCGGCGAAGCGGGGGGCGGTCAAGAGCAATTAACAAGCCCGCAGTTGGTGAAAGATTTGCGCCGCAAGATCACCGTGGTCAGCGGTCAACGCAATGAGATCATGCCTCCGTGGTTGTGGATTGGTCGACAATATGGAGTGACAAGTCCAACGAGCCAAGAAACATTTCAAAATGGAATGTTGTGGCTTGGACTTCATCCAGAATCTCCAGGCGCACGCGACGAAAACGGAAATGGCAGAATTGATACATCTGGTGGTTCAAACAGTGAGCTTGGTTTCGGCAAGCAAGACTTAAGCCGGATTGCATGCTCTTCTGATCCTTTCTTGGACGGCAAGTCCATGAATGTGTCTAGTACAGATCCAATTGATGGTCGTGATTTCAGCCGAGCTCTGCGTTACTTTGAGGACATCAATCAAAAACTTGATCTTCGCAAACCGCTTCTTGTGACGCGCGATGTAATCAACAATCAAACTGGGGTAGCAGCCATTGATGGCATTCCTGATCGCACGGCTGATGGTGCGCTTGATCAATTCATGGCATTGACCGTTGATCAAGAACGCTTGGCAATGAATGATTTTGTTCGCGAAGCACGCGGACGAATCCGCGCAGCACTGCGCATTCATTCTCCAATGTCGCCTGCGGCATCGAGCGGCGTTTTGGTGACATGGGCGCTTGACGCGCTCGACCCAACTGTTCGCTTCTCTGATTACACCGATCGATTTTACGAGCACTATCTGTTCAGCATGAATGCGAAGGTGCAACATTTTGCTCAAGTTGGATTTGCGATAGCCATTTCACCAGACACCACTGGCGACAAAATGAACGTTCCAACTTTGGGACAGGGCGGAACGGGTCCGCAGCCCGCGAAAGACTTCATGTCTTTCCGCAGCGCGTGGTCTAGCGAAACGTTGTCCGCAAGTATGGCTGCCAATATTGCAACATGGCGCAGTCGCGCGGACTTGATGTATTCACCCAACATTGGCAGTGGCTTACCCGATCCAACCCTTCCGCTGCGCGCAATTCATCAGCCAATCTTGCCCGCCATTCCACCTGTGGCTGGCGCGTCTTATGCACAAACAACACTCGCGCCTCTTGCGCTGCGTGCGGTTGATCCATCCAAAGAAACCACGCCGTTAATTGCCAAAGGAAAAGCGACATCAGGCACAGCTACTGCCACAGACATTGTGTTCCCCGGCATTGAAAAACATCCGTTCTTCACCGAGGTGTTCTTTGGTTGGGTGTATCCAGCCACCACCGCGGAAGACACTGGAACACTTACTCCAGCTGTCTTTGACATGTGCATGGGCGCCGCGCCTGCGCAGACCACCATTGAAAAATATAAATATGTCGCGCTTGTCAATGGTCGTGTTGGCACCGGCTACGCGCCGCTTGATGTCACCACTTCAACTGGAACAACGCCCACCACTCCAGATGTGAAGCGGGATCAGCTGGATGAAATTCGAACGCCTGTGCTTGTTGTTCAAGTGGCTAATCCGTGGAACGAACCCATTCGCCTTGGTGATTTCCGCATCAATATTTTCGGAACGGATTATGACTTTCCAGATTATGAATTGGACGCAACTGGAACAGTTGTCAAGGATTCCGCTGGCCTGCCTGTGCCACTGATGCTTGCGCCTGGAAATGAAACCGAACCCGCTACGGCAACCGTGTATCTGATTGCCAATGTGATTGGTAATCCAAGCCAAGCCACCACCGTCCTTACTCCGCCCGCGGAAGGCGACATGTCCGATGTTGCAATGTGGGATCCACTGTTTCGCAGACGTTGGCTTGATTACTTTGACTTGTATGAATATTCAGATGTGCCTATTGCGAATGGCACAACATGGTCAACCATGCCGCAGTTGGCCACATCGCCGCCATCAAGCCCATTGTTTCCATTCACTATGAAAAGCGCCTATCCAGGCGCAGCATTTGATAAGCAATTGTCGCGCAGTAAATTGCTCAACGCCATGCAAGACACGCCGGGCAAGGCCAGCAATTTCCTAAAGGCTGGCGCTTTGCCTGGATCACCTAAGACTCTCACGCTATTTAAGC
This sequence comes from uncultured bacterium, assembly GCA_903898755.1. GTDB lineage: Bacteria > Planctomycetota > Phycisphaerae > Phycisphaerales > SM1A02 > SYAC01. The sequence goes on from CAIUGT010000087.1 coordinate 2,090, forward strand.
AAAGTTTAACGCGCGACAACATGGCTCGCGGCGTCTCCATGCATCGGGTGTTGAAAGATCCATCAACAGGTGTCGCTACCGGAACACTTCTAGAAGTTGATCGCTTTGACGGCCATTCAGATTTGGATCATTGGACGACGACAGGCAAAAACACTTCATTGGGAGCAGTTGCTGGCATTCCCATGTTCGCTGACGACCGCAACTTTGACACCAACCTTGTCACTGGTGGTCGCTTCTGGACCGCGGCTGCGCGCATTACATTGCCACCAACAACCGGCGTGTTGGGTCGCGACGGAATTGCTGGCTTGACCACGATGAATATTCCAGACTTGCTTGGCGCCGTGCCAAGTCCGTTGCCACTTCTTCCAACTGGTCTTGCCGTAGCGAGCGATTATTCCTACGACGGTCCCGGCGCAAGCGCATCTTTGTTTCCGCCTCCGACCGCCAAGGAACTTGTCCGCTCATCTAGTAAAAAGTTTCGGTATTTGGCTGTTCCACAAGGCAAAACGCAATGCGGCGTAACGGCTCCGGCCAGCAGCGATTTGCCGCCTGATTCCGTCTATGGCCCGGCGTTATTTCCAGGAATTGTGTTGGGCAAAGTCATTCCCACGGTTGATACCAAAGCGGATGGCGACTACTTCACAACATGGACCCACGTCTCGCGTAATTGGTCGCGATTGTTTGACGCCAAGTTTGTCACAGTTGCGGCAACAAACATTCCAAATCCAGCGCTCTCCACAAACGCGCAACTCAACTTGCCCGTCTGGGATTACACGCGTGAACTTGTCACTGGATCGTTCGCATCCAATCCGCTCCCAACCGATTCAACAAAATCTCGTAGCCCCATGATTCCTGTTGAACGATTTGCTCCGCGCTTTGTGTTTAGCAATCGCACGGAGCCAGAGTTCACAAACAGGCCGTTGTTGCTGCAACCATCTCGTATTGAATTGTCCGACTTTAAAATGGACGGCAAACTTACAAACGCAACTGCAAATGGCGGCGCATCTATTTCTGGTTCCACCGTGACCGTATCAATGACGCCTTGGACCACAACCAATCCGATTGCCGGTTCAAGCACCCCAGGCACTGTCACCGTTCCAAGCGCGGGGTTCACCAGCGCGGGCGATGTGTTTCAATTGGGAAGTTTCTCCACGCCTGCGGATCCAGATATTTGGTTCCCTGTTGTTGGCGACACAACTTGGATGATTCCAAGCACCACCGCGCCAATTGTGACATTCAACATGTTGCTTACACCAGTGTGGGCGCCGCTACCAGATTTTTGTGGATTGGTGCCACCGTCAACCAGCACGCAAGATTCAACGGTGAGTCAAGCGAATTGGCCAACAATGGTATTGCGCAAACCAACGTCGTTTAATTGCCAGACCGTCATGTACAACGCGGTGCCAAATTATTATCCAGATACTGCAAGCAATCCATTGCCCAAGAAAGTCAAAGCGTTCTACGGAAATTCACGAGAGGGGTCAACTTCATTTTCTGATACTAAGTTTGTCACGCCACTATGGTCAGTGCAAGCGGGATCTGTTCCAGTGAAAAACACCGCTGGAGAAACTTTTATGCCAGACGGTCAATACCGCGTGTTCATGGGTGACAAAGGCGCGCGCTTGCTTGATCACGATGGATTTACGTTGCCAATTGATTTGGCAACAGGTGGTGAAGCGGCAGGCAGGCCATGGCTTGCGCGTGGATTGTGGAACACGCTTGACCGCATTCCGCAGGCGGGCAGCTTGCAAATGTTGCAGAAGGATGATGACTTTGAACAGATTGGCGAGTTGCTTGATGTGTTTGCGTGGGGCCCCGCGTATCGCATTGATTCATCAACAAATGTGCTTGCTAAAACCAACGTGGCTCCCACTCTTTCGCCAACTCGCTTAGCAACTCCCGAAACTGTTTCACCAGTAGTAGGCGTGCGCAGGGCAGTTATTCCAAACGCGCAAGCCAAAGCCACCTTCGCGGAAATCATGAGCAACCGCGTGCCAGGTTTCCCCGTAGGTGAGGGACCGTTTATCAATCGCATTCAAGTTGATCCGCTGAATGTTGCGTTTAGTGGTGGCGGCGCAACTAGCACCCCGTATCAGTTTGGCGGCACAAGCGCGCTGCGAACTCCGTACGCGCCAAATGTTCCATGGGGTATGCGCATATTTGATTGCTTCACCGTGGACGGCGCGGGCGCGGCTTTACGATTTGATTGGACTATTGCGGCCAATACCACTGACATTAAAAATGGTGGAAGCACGCTGTTAAGTGATCGCAATTCGTTGTCAAGCACGGCAAACAGACCTGTTGCGGCGCTTGTGCCAGTGGATGTTCGTAGCACAATTAATACCGCGTCCACAACATCAGTCACGCCGCAAATATTGGCGCAGTGGGAGTACGACCGCAGCCCAAGTTTGTCGGGCAATTTCTCCGGCTTGCCAACCAAAGGATTGTTGAACATCAACACCGCGTCCATTGAAGCGCTCAAGACATTGCCCAGCATGACGGAAATGGTGTATGACGACACGGGTCGCTATGACGGTCCAACAACTGGATCGGGAACGATTGCTCCTCAAATTCCAGATCCAGGGTCATCCGGCGGCAATCCGTATGTGCGTATGCCGCTGGCTATTGAAATTTATCGCAATCAACTTGACCCAAACTCTTCCACAAGGCCATGGGTTTCGAAAAGCACCAATGCAATGGATGTGTATCTGGATCAGGCAAAACCTGAAACGGACCCGTTGTATCCAACCTACGTTGATCGTGGTGACACCATTGCTCCTGCGACCGCGCCGTTGCTTATTCCAAATCAGTTGCCAGTCAACGGTTTGCAAGTTGCCTACAACACGGGCATGCAAAGCCAGCGCGGCATTTCAACCATTGGCGAAGTGTTGGGCATGGCGCGCCAAGCCAGTGAAATGTCTTGGAGTATTCGTAGCTCTGGAACCGACCCGTACAACCAGAATTCCACACGTGATCGCCGATTCACTTCCAGCAATTATGACCCACATAAAGGCTGGGAAACCCGCGACGATCATGCCACCAACACAACGATCGAAGCGCTTGACGCGCGTCTATCAACGGACCGCCAAGGCTTTCGTCAATTTGATTTTGTCACAGGCAGCACTATCACTGACCGGCAAGCGCTGACCTATGACACAAGTTACGGCGATAGCGAGGAGTTGAATTTGCTCTTCAAGGGCATCTCGAACTTGGTCACCACACGCAGCGACGTGTTCACGGTGTATTTCAAAGTGCGGACCGTGAAACAAAATCCTGTCAATGGAAAGTGGAATGGCGCTGACCGCGAATTTGTGCTTGACGACGCTCGCTATGTCATGTGCGTGGACCGTACCAATGTGAACAGACCTTCGGACCAACCGCGCATTGTGTATTTCAGCCGCGTGCCGGAATAAGTTTTTATCTATTCACCCAGGATGTGGCTGATGGAATTCGCATGATGTGGTCCGCTGTGCCTGTATTCGCCATAGCCACATGTATGGTTTGCCCATGTCCTTCGCGCTTGTCGCTAATTTCGTAGTATCGCTTTCACATGCGCGCCTTGACCGATGCGGCTTATTTTGTGGCGGCCATATTCACCAGTCCGCTGTGGCTTTTTTGGCTCTTTCGCTCAGGTCAGCAGCGCACTGATTGGCGGGCGCGTTTTGGTTTTGGCGAGCCGTTGCCGAGAGCTCGTGCTGAGCCTACGGATGATGCGCAATCATCTTCAAAGGCAAATGTAAAACGTGGCCGCATTCTTGTGCATGCTGTGAGCATGGGTGAGGTGAACGCAGCGCGGCTTCTGGTGGAGCGCCTGTGCCAGCATTGCGAAGTGGTGCTGAGTGCAACCACCGACACCGGCTTTGCGCGCGCGCTTGCGGTTGCACCAGTGGGTGTGAGCGTGGTTCGTTATCCGCTGGACATGAACATGGCGGTTGAGAGATTTTTAAACCGAGTTCAGCCAGATCTGGTTGCGCTAGTTGAACTTGAAGCGTGGCCTAATTTTATCCGCGCGTGCTCTTCGCGGCGCATTCCAATTGCCGTGGTCAATGGTCGCATCAGTGACCGTGGCTTTCGGCGTTACAAGTTGGCGCGCTGGTTTTTAAAGCCGCTCTTCAAGCGATTTCGATTTGTGTCCGCGCAAACGCAAATCTACGCCGATCGATTTGTGCACATGGGCGTTCCTGCGGAGCGAGTGCATGTGGGCGGCACCATGAAGTGGGATGCCGCGCAGGTTGCGCCAATTGCTACCAATCACGCGGCGCAGCTACGCGCTTTTGAAGATGCGCAGCAACTTGCCAATGACTTGGCGCGCGAACTTGGAATTGATACCGCTCGTCCGCTTGTGGTTGCTGGAAGCACCGCCGAGGGCGAGGAAAAATTGCTGCATGCGTGTGTTCCAGAAGGAGTTCAATTATTGTGCGCGCCGCGCAAGCCCGCGCGCTTTGACGCGGCGGCGCTTGACCTGCCTGGTTGCGTTCGTCGCACACAAAGACCAATTGGAAGTGGTGATGGACAGCGGGGGAGCGACCGATTTTTGCTTGACACCATGGGTGAATTAAAGAAGGCGTATGCGCTCGCCACCGTGGTTGTTGTGGGCCGCAGCTTTGGCGACCTGCATGGCAGCGACATGATGGAGCCCGTTGCGCTGGGCAAAGCCACAATCATTGGTCCGCGCTACGGCGACTTTGCTGACACGGCCCAGAAGCTGCTTGATGCAGGCGGCATGTTGTGCGTCACCCGTGAAGCGCTGCCGCGTGTTTTGCAAGAACTCATCGCAGATGCCGCCGCGCGACAACGCATGGTCGACGCCGCATTGGGCGTGATTCGCCGTGAACAAGGCGCCACCATGCGAAACGAAATGTTGTTGCGAGAGCTGCTTCAAGAAACAATTCAAGCGCGCGTTGCTGTGGGGTGTGCATGAGCGCTGATTTACCGCGCGCAGATTCATTCGCGGAGGACGCATTGCTTGCGCACATACACACAACGGTCGCTGGCGCGGAGAATGTGGTTGTTGGTCCTGGCGACGACATGGCAGTGATCAAAGTGAACGGTGGAGAGTTGCTGGCCGCCAAAGATTTATTGGTTGAAGGCCGCCATTTTTTGGGCACGGCAAGCATGGCGCAGATTGGCCGCAAAGCCGTTACTCGCAACATCAGCGATGTGGCCGCCATGGCCGCAAAGCCTGTTGCCATTCTTGCGGCATGTGTTTTGCCGCGCTCCATAACTCAAGCGTGCGCGCAAGAATTGGTAGACGCCATTTCGCGCACGGCCGCGCACTTTGGCGCGCCATTGATTGGTGGCGACACATGCGTGCATGTTGCAAATGGTCCGCTCACAATTTCCGTGACCGTGCTTGCGCAGCCACTTGATGGCGTGAAACCAATTCTTCGCAGCGGCGCGCGCGCGGGCGATCAACTTTTTGTCACGGGTGCGCTTGGCGGTTCACTCCAACCGGATGGGGGTGGACATCACTTCACATTTGAGCCACGTCTAGCGGAATCCCACGCGTTGGCTCGGCTGCTTGGCGCCAATGTGCACGCCATGATGGATCTCTCAGATGGTCTTGCCCGTGACGGCGCTCGTTTTTCGCAAGCAAGCGCGTTGCAAGCGGTCATTATTGCTGAACAGCTTCCGTGCACGCCCGCATGCGTAAAGGCGCACACGCAAGTGAATGCGTGGCGGGGCGCTTTGGGTGACGGCGAAGATTATGAATTGCTGTTCGCGGTGGCGGCTGGCGTGAAAGTGCCCGCGACCATTGGCCCAAACAACACTCCGCTGACTTGCATTGGTTCTTTGCAAGCGTTGCCAGGCACAAATTCAGAGGCATTGATTTGTATGCACAATCAGAAAGTGGTGGATGTTTCCCAACTTGGACTTTGGCATAACACTTAATGCGTCCCATTCTGTCTGGGCAACAAATATTGCAAAGCACACACTTGTCCAGTTCAAATTGGTGCATGCCGTCAAAAGAAATTGCCTCATGGCTACACTTTGCCTTCTGCTGAGCATGTATTTTCAATTCATAAATTCCAAACCAACCCATGAAGACATTTGAAATCACAACACATTCCCACGCGCAGACCGAGGAGGTCGCTTGCATGCTCGCCAAGCTGCTTGTTGGTGGTGAAACCATCGCGCTGCGTGGCGATCTTGGCGCGGGCAAGACATGCTTTGTGCGCGGACTTGCAAGTGGTCTAAGTTGCGATGAGCGTCAAGTGAGCAGTCCAACATTTATTGTTTTGCAGCGCTACCGCGGCGCGCGCATAGATCTGGTGCACGTGGACGCGTATCGCTTAAGCAACCCAGAGCAACTGCGCGACAGCGGCCTTGAACTTGGCGCGCATGACAGCGTTGCCGCAATTGAATGGTCTGAGCGCGTTGAAAGTGAATTACCCGCGGACACCATTACGGTTTCACTTGCCGCCACCAGTCCAACCGAGCGCGCCGTCACCATCCACGCGTCTGACAATTTCATAGAGCGCCTTGGCATGAGCCTGCGCCCTCGACCATGCGCTATTTGCAAAGCGCCCGTTGAATTTCTTGGTCAAACAAAACCATTCTGCAGCAAGCGCTGCCGCGACGTGGATCTGGGTCGATGGATTGATGGGCGCTACCAAATTTCCAGGCCCATTGAGCAGACTGATTTAGACGAGGACTGAAAAAACAGAATTCCAAACAGGGGGCTGACGTTGAAAAACTATTGAAGGGGGGCGTGTCAGTTGTAGAAAGCGTTCGCAGTCCGTGCTATGCACCACAATCGATTCTGTCTTGATCCGGATTTCGTGCACTCAAATCACCCAGTGATGTCGCCTCCAACGACGTTACGCAGCGCCATAATGGACTCGCGCAGTGCCGCGGCGGCATGTGAAAATTCACTTGTGGCTTCTTGAGCGCGCGACGCGTTTTGCGTGAGCGCGTCCATGGCTTGACGAATTTGGTCCGCACCTTGCACTTGACTTTGCATGCCCTCGGTCACTTCACTGAAACTGTTTTCAACACTGCCAACTTGATCAATGACTCTGGTCAGGCGTTGGCCGACCTCGCCCACATTGGTCACGCCGCGGCGCACTTGCTCGCTGAAGCGGTCCATTTCCATAACGCCGCCAGAAACAGCGGCTTGCATTTGTTGAACATTCTTTTCAATATCAAGCGTGGCGGCGGCGGTCTGATCGGCAAGACGACGAATTTCACGAGCCACCACCAAGAAACCACGACCACTATCGCCGGCTTTTTCCGCTTCAATGGCTGCGTTCACGCTGAGCAAATTGGTTTGGTCAGATACCTTTGTAATTGCATCAACAATCGCATTAATGCTGCTGGCTTTCTCAAAAATCATGGACAGGCGTTCGGCGACATTGGTGGTCGCGTTGGCAAGTCCTTCCATGGTGGCGCCCATGGCTTGCACCCCAATCCGGCCCTCGGATGCGTTCTGCGATGACTCGCTTGCGGCCTTTGAAATGCCCTCCATTTTGCTCAGTAATTCGCTGCCAGTCACTGTGATCTGGCGCACGGCCGCGGCAATCTCCACGCTGTTTGCGCCAAATGATTGCGACACGGATTCTTGTTGGCGGCTGGAACCAGCCATTTCAATGGCGGTGCTGCTAATGCCTACAGTCACACGGCTGACTTCACCAACAACTTTGGTGGCGGTGCTCAAAATAAGCGTGCCCATGATGAGAATTCCAACAACACCAACCAGAAGGTTAAGCCATAAGTCGCTCAAAATTTCATGGATTAAAAGAGCGCGAGGAATTTCAACAACAACTTTCCAATCATTCACGGCAACACGGGTCATCGCGTGAATAGTTTCAGACTTGTTCAGTGGGTTTAAAGCGGTCCCAAGAACATTTTTTCCGCTTTGAGCCAATAAAGTGCGCAACGACATCGCCCACGGCGTCTTGTCGAGTGGCTTGCCTGAAATGGATTCAAAGGTGGCGCGAGTTTGTTCGGTGGCGGTGATGTCGCCTGGATATGCGGCGACAAAATTATCCTCGTCGGTGAGCAAATACACATTCAGGCCACTTTGAATCGCAAGTTCTTTTATAGTTTCGCTCGCAAATACAAGCGGCCTGCTTAATCCAACAACGCCAGCAAATTTTCCATCAATCAAAAATGGCAAGACAAACTCCGTCACCAATTCTCCTTCATGCATATGTGGTTCTGTCACAATAATTTTGTGAAAGTTTCCATTGGAAAAATCTTGCTTAGCGGTTTTGTAATATTTGCTTTCGACAACATTGTTGATGGGTCGCAATACCAAGGCATGTGCTGGTGTTGAATCGCGATCAAATCGTGGAACAAATCGACCGCTTGAATCAGTGGCTTGATCGATTGACAGCTCGCCAGTTGAAGATGGACCAACAGCCGGCTTTGTCGCCGCGCCAGTCGTTTCGTACGCAACAAAGACACCAAGCTTTGGATTGGCCTCGGCAACAGCCTGCGCATATTTGAGCATGTCGGCTTTCTTGGAGTACAGGCCATTTTCAATCGCAAGCGCCATGGCGGTCACAGTGGCAATCGCTTTTTGGTCGTATGTTTCTCCCCGAGAAGTGATGTATTCAGCTTCTGTCTTGGCTAGTTCGCGAGCATCATGTTGCTTGGAAGTCACGCTTAAAAAAGTGGTGGTTACAACAATGGCAACAACAACCAAGACGCTGGGGAGCACGCCAAACTTCACAAATCGACCAAGCAGCCCGCGACGAAATTTCTGAAGGATCATGCGGCAACATTAGCAGGTGTGCCACGAGACGGGTACATGCCCACGAGAAACATTTCAATATCAAACAGAGAGTTCACCACTAATGACTTTGCGCAAGGAAAAAATCGCCTCACGCAAGGATTCCGAAGCAGATGAAAATTCGCTTGTCGCTTCTTGCGCGCGTGATGCGTTCTTGGAGAGACCATCCATGGCTTGGCGGATTTGATCCGCACCTTGGGTTTGTTGTTGCATGGCCTCGGTCACCTCGGAGAAACTGCTTTCGACACCGGAGACTTGGTCAATGACTTTGGTCAATCGCAAGCCAACATCGCCAACGGTGGTCACGCCACGGCGCACTTGCTCGCTAAATCGGTCCATTTCCATAACTCCACCAGAAACCGCGGCTTGCATTTGCTGAACCATTTTTTCAATATCAAGTGTGGCCGAAGCGGTCTGATCCGCAAGGCGACGAATTTCTCGCGCAACAACTAAAAACCCACGTCCACTTTCACCAGCTTTTTCAGCCTCAATGGCGGCATTCACGCTGAGTAAATTTGTTTGATCTGAAACCTTGGTGATGGTGTCAATGATGGTGTTGATACTGCTTGCCTTCTCAAAAATCATGGAGAGGCGGTCAGCCACATTGGTTGTGGCGCTGGAAAGATTTTCCATGGTGCTCCCAATCGCTTGAACGCCAACGCGACCCTGGGAGGCATTCTGCGCCGACTCGCTGGAAGCCTGAGCGATCTTCTTCATGTTGCGGAGCAATTCCTCGCCAGTCACCGTGATTTGTCTGACCGCGGCGGCAATCTCAACACTGCTGGAACCAAAATTTTGCGTCATGGATTCTTGTTGACGACTCGAGCCCGCCATCATATTTGCCGTGTTGCTGATTCCAACAGTGACTCCGCTGACTTCGCCAACAACTTTGGTTGCGGTTCGCAGAATAAGCACGGCCATGATGAGAATTCCAACAATGCTTAACACTAAAGAAACCCATAAATCTGACCACATTTCTCGCAACATCAGGGCTCCTGGAATTTCGACGATCACTTTCCAGCCACCTGTTCGGACTGTTCCCATGACATGAATGCCATTTGAGTTTGAAAGGGGATTCACCGCGCTTGAAACAACTTCTGAGGTCTTTTGAAAAACAATATCGCGTAAAGGGTTTGCCCATTCAGTCGTATCCAATGGTTTTCCAGGCAATGCTGAGTAGGTTGCTCGCGACTGGTCATCCGCGGTGACATCGCCACACATTGCCGCAATGAATACATCCTGATTGGTCAGAAGCATGACGTTAATTTTGTTTCCATCACACATTTGCTTCATTAAATCCAAGGACGCAAGCAGCGTTCGTTGCAATCCAGCAATTCCCATGAATTGGCCATTGATGACGATTGGCATGACAAACTCATAAACCATTTCGCCTTTGTGCATGTGTGGATCAGTCACAACAACTTTACGCGACTTGTTGTTCGTGAATTCTTGCTTGCAGCGGATGTAGTAATTGGTGTCTTCAATATTGGAAATGGAAGTCAAACCAAGCGTGCGCGTGGTGGTCGTGGTGTCGCGTTCGTAAAGTGGAGCGAAACGTCCATTGGCATTTGTTGCTTGGTCGATATTTTTATCCAATGAGGCCGTGGAAACAGTCGCTGGTGCATTGGACTGAATGCTGTTTGGTTCCAAAGCGACAAAAACACCAAAATCAGGGTTGGCTTCAGCGATTGGTTTTAAAAACTGAAGAATCTCAGCGCGCTTAGAAATTAAACTTGTTTCAAGGGCCAGGCGAATGACAGAAATTGTTCCAAGGGCCTTTTGATTTCGATTTTCAATTTCAGAAGTCAAACGAAGAGTCATTTTTCGGGCCAGCTCAGAAGCTTCAAGCTCAAACTTGAGAAGGCTGAAATACGTGTTCACGCAAAGAACGCCCACAATGACAATGACGCCAGGCAGAATCCCAAATTTCACAAATCGTCCAAGCAGGCCAGTGCGGAATTTTTTCAGGAGCATGGGGCAACATTATCAGGTGTGACTTGATCAAACGCTTTGTTCAATCCCATGGACCAGAATCCGTCAACATTCGGTTGAAGGTAAACATTTGAATACGAATACAGCCCAAGCAATCAAAATGACCTGAATGGCTTCAAGACCCCTTTTCGCCCATAATTGGTATTCTGTTAAATCACATTCTTCGAGCGTCTTCTATTCAAATGCCGCGCAATTACCTTGATTTGTAATGCCTGTGGCGTTTCACGCGCGTTCCACCAACGCCAATCGCTTCTTGTCCTTAGACCCGGCCAAGTTGCCGCTCAATGGTCACGCGCTCGCCCTGTTCAAGGCCAAATGCCGCGTGCACCAGGCGGATGGCGTTCCTGCCGTGCTCCTGTGGGATCAGGCATGAGATCTTGATCTCACTGGTCATGATGCATCGAATGGCAATGTCCGCCTTGCCCAAGGTTTCAAAGAGCCTGCCAGCGACACCTGAATGATGGCGCATGCCGGAACCCACAACGCTGAGTTTGGCCAAGCCAATTTCAATATCCATGGTTCCGGATCCCAAGATTTTCAGGGCCCGCATGACGGCTATTTTCACTTCGGGCAATTCAGCGTGGGCGACCGTGAAACTGAGATCAATAAACTTGTGCGTGATCTGGTCGGAATCGTTTTGAATGATGTCGTCCACCAGAATTCCCATTTGAGAAATGGCGCCAAACAAAATGCCTTGCGTGTTCGCGCTTGAAGGCAACCCCTTCAGAACAACGCGCCCCAAGTCGCTCTTGAGCGCGCAACCAATGACCGCGATTGATTCCATAAACGGAGTCTCCTTTTGAATCACTGTTCCAAGTTCAAAGCGCTGGCTATGTCGAACATGAATGGGCACACCATAGCGTTGACCGAACACAACCGCTCGTTCATGCATAACACCCGCGCCCACAACGGCAAGCTCCAACATTTCTTCGTAGGTAATTTTCGTCAGGCGCGGCGCCTCTGGAACCAAGCGCGGATCGGCGGTATGGACACCATCAACGTCGGTGTAAATTTCGCAGCAGCCACCATCGCCAACAACATCAAGCGCCGCCGCGATGGCGACCGCGGTTGTGTCGCTGCCACCTCGACCAAGCGTGGTCAGATCGCCTTCTGGTGAAACCGCTTGAAATCCAGCAATAACCGGAATGAACCCCCCGTCGATTTTTCGGTCCATGTTCGCGCGATCTATGGCATCAATTCGAGCGTGGCCAAACTCGCCGTCGCTGCGAATTCCGCACTGATACGCATTCATACTGCACGCGCGCAGACCCAAATCTTCAAGCGCGATTGCGGCCAACGCGCTGCTTGCAAGTTCGCCGGTGGCCATCAAAGCATCAAGCTCGCGCTTGGCTGGCTTGGCGGAAAGTTTTTTGGCGAGCTCGATCAAGTCATCGGTTGAATCGCCCATGGCGCTGACCACCATGACCACGCGATCACCATCAGCCTTGGCTGCGGCAACGCGACTTGCTGCGTGACGAATGCGCTGTGGATCAGCGACCGAAGTTCCACCGAACTTCATCACGCGCGTCGACATGAATTATCCTTCGCGTGAAGAGGCCTCGGCGCGACTTCGCTCAGAACGCTCCACACGCTTACGCTCCGTTTCGTTGAGCAATCGCTTGCGCATACGGATGGCTGTTGGAGTGATCTCGACAAGTTCATCATCTTCAATATATTCCAAAGCTTGCTCCAAGCTCATGATGCGCGGTTGCTTCAAAACAACCGTGGCGTCCTTGCTGATGGCGCGAACGTTGGAAAATGGCTTCATTCGAGTGGCATTGACCACCAGATTATTTTCGCGCGTGTTCTCACCAACCAACATTCCTTGGTAGCAAATGTCGCCGGGCTTCACAAACATCACGGCTCGGTCGGACAGTGGCTCAATTGCATAACTGGTCGCGGGACCAGCTTCGTTGGCGATTAACACCCCCTGCACGCGTGGCTTGATGGCGCCAGGATTCACGGCGCGCCACGATGCGAATGCATGATGCATAACGGCCTCGCCGCCAGTTGCGTTGAGCAATCGCGAGCGCAAGCCGATCAGGCCGCGCGCAGGAATGTCAGCTTCAATGTGCATGCGGCCGTTGCGTGGATCAACTTTGGTGATTTCACCAGCGCGGCTTCCAAGCAACTCAAGCGCGGCGCCCATTCCAGATTCAGCCACATCAAGCGTGAGGCGTTCCCAAGGCTCGCACATTTCACCGTCGACTTCTTTTTCAATGACCTGAGGCTTGCCCACGGTCAATTCAAAACCTTCGCGGCGCATGGTTTCAAGCAAGACGCCCAAGTGCAGCAATCCGCGGCCTGAAACGTGGAATTCTTCGGAGGTTTCGCCTGGTGTAACCCGCAGCGCAACATTCGATCGAAGTTCACGGTCCAATCGCTCGGACAATTGACGGCTTGTGACAAACTTGCCTTCGCGTCCACCAAGCGGTCCGTCATTAATACGGAACACCATGTGCAGCGTTGGCTCGTCCACGCTCACGCGCGGCAAAGCGTCTGGAGAATCTGGATGCACAACAGTGTCGCCAATGGTGATGTCTGGGATACCTTCAACGGCGCACAAATCACCGGCAAAAACTTCTTGCGCCTCGCGGCGACCAAGACCTTGGAACTGATTCACTTTGGAAACACGTCCACGATCCATGCGTCCATCGGCGCGGCACAAACCAACAGCCATGCCAGGCTTGATGCTTCCGCGCATCACGCGACCAATGGCAATGCGTCCGACATATTCGCTGTAGTCCAAATTAGTCACCAAGAATTGCAGTGGACCTGAGGCGTCCATCTTTGGCGCGGGCACATGCGTGAGAATGGCGTCGAACAAATCATCCACGCCACGATCTTTTCCAGTCTTGTCGCGGCTGGCCCATCCATCGCGTCCACTGGCCCAAAGCACAGGGAAATCAAGCGCAATTTCATCGGCGCCCAGTTCAATGAGCAAATCAAACACTTCGTTCACAACGGCGTCGGTGCGCGCGTCTGGTCGATCGCATTTGTTCACAACAACGATTGGCTTCAGACCAAGTTGAATTGCTTTTTGCAACACGAAGCGCGTCTGCGGCATGGGACCTTCAAGCGCGTCGATGAGCAACGCGCAACCATCGGCCATGCGCAACACGCGCTCAACCTCGCCACCAAAGTCGGCGTGGCCTGGCGTGTCAATAATGTTGACGCGCAAAATGGTTCCCTTGTTGGGACCAAAACGAATCTCGTACGTCACCGCGCAATTCTTGGAGAGAATGGTGATTCCACGCTCGCGTTCAAGCGGATTGGAATCCATGACGCACTCCGTCAGCGCCTCGTTGGTACGAAAGGCGCCGGCTTGGCGCAACATGGCATCAACTAAAGTCGTCTTTCCGTGATCGACATGCGCGATAATTGCAACGTTTCTAAATTCCATGATGAGCACCTCAGTGTAACGGCACTCCGCTTGATTTCGATGCACAAAATGAAATTTATTCCAAACCGTACAAAGGCAATAACTTGGCCTCCAAATGGCGCATCATGGGGTCGGCTGACAGTGGCGCACCCGTGACTTTGCGACACAACTCATCAAGTCGATAGCGACGGCCCTCGCAGTGCACGTTTTTGCGCAACCATGTCAATAGTGGCTCAAATTCCCCGCGAGTGAAGCCTTCTTCAAGGCCAGGAATATCCTTGCGGGCCTTTTCAAACAACTGCGCCGCCAAAAGCGTGCCCAAGGTGTAGGTCGGGAAATAGCCAATCGCGCCCATGCTCCAGTGCACATCCTGCAAGCAACCACGGCGATCATCTGGCACAGTCACGCCTAGATATTCCTTGTACAGCTTGTTCCAAATACCTGGCAAATCACCAATGGCCATGTCGCCGTTGAGCATGTCACGCTCCAACTTGAAGCGAATCATGACGTGCATGTTGTACGTGGCCTCGTCGGATTCAACCCGAATGAAACCAGGCTCCACAACATTGGCCGCTTGGTAAAGATGTTCAAGCGTGAAGTGGTCGCAGGCGTCGCCAAAGAATGCGCTCAGTTGTGGACGCGCCCATTTCCAGAATTGCATGCTTCGACCAACTTGGTTTTCCCACATTCGACTTTGACTTTCGTGCACGGACAAACCTGCCGCGCTGCCCATTGGCAAACCCGCTTGCGCGAAGTCAAGCCCCTGCTCATACATACCGTGGCCCGACTCGTGCATGGTGGAACCAAGCGCGTCAAACACGCAGGTCTCGGTATAGCGCGTGGTCATGCGCACATCGCGGCAATGACTACCGCCACAAAATGGATGCGCGCTGCGATCAAGCCGACCGCAGTTGAAATCAAATCCAATGCGCTTGGCCATGTAGCGCACAAACTTTTCTTGCGCGTCAATTGGCAACGCGAACTCATTGAACGCATTAGAAGGATGCTTGGACGCGACGCGAATTCGATCAAGTAATTTTTGCAGGCGCGCACGCAGTGGCTCGAACACCTTGGTCACATCGGCCGCGGTCAGAGCGGGTTCGTAGTAATCCGCCAACGCGTCCCAGGCCTCGCCGCCTTTGGGCCAACCCAGGCACTGCGCTTTTTGAATGTTCAGTTTCACCGTTTTTTCAAGCCACGGCTGGAACTTTTTAAAATCACTATCGCGCCGCGCCTCAACCCACGCATGCTGTGCTTGACTTCCAGTTTGCGCCAATTCCGCAATGAGCGACGATGGCAATTTTGTGGCCTTGTCGTAATCGCGGCGAATCTCGCGCACATTCACCGCATCGGCGCAGTCCTCTGGCATGGAAGCCACAACCCCTTCCGCCGCGGCAATCAGTTCGCCAATTTTGGGCGCGGTGAAGGCTTCATGCGCAAGCCGAGCAAGTTGTGAAAGTTGTCGACTGCGCAAAGGTGCGGCGCCGTTCGGCATCAATGTCTCTTGATCCCAACTCAAAATTCCGGCAGTGCTATTCAGAAGATGCGCGTCTTGAACGGCGGCAAATAAAGTGGTCAAGGCGCTGTGTGTTGATGTTGTGTTTGCGGTTGCGGTTGTCATACGAATCTCCTCAATGAGCTGTGGTGTAGATAAAATTCAACAAATCAATTTTTAAAATGAAAGAGTCCCGACCGTTCGGGACTCTTTTGTAGTGTCACGCAAAAGTCATGATGAACATCACATGCCTGGAGCAACTGGCGGAGCCAACGCTGGAGGCGCGAGTGGTGTTGGAACAGTTGAAGCTGGCTTCATGCCCAAGTCGCCTTCTAAATACTTGATCACATCAGTGCGGTTTTGATCAGCGCGATTCTTGGCGTAATCCAAGGCGTTCCAGCCGCGTGTGTCTTTGGCGGTGATATCGGCCTTGGCTTCTTTCAGCGCCTTCAACTTCTCAACGGTTCCGCTTCCGGCGGCAACCAACCACGTGGTCATGCCTTGACGATTTTTCACTTCAAGGGGCGCGCCCGCTTTGATCAAGATGGTCAAGCTTTCAAACTTGCCGTTGCGCGCGGCACGCATGACTGCGGTGTCTCCAGTTAAATTATCCGCGACATTCAAGTCGGCTTTTTTGTCAACCAAAATTTGCACTGAACGTGGATCGCCAGTTCCGGCGGCCCACAACAATGGCGTGAGACCATTCTTGTCTTGAATGCTTACTTCCGCGCCTGAAGCGATCAACAACTCCACGGCTTCGGGTGTTCCCAAACCAGCAGCCCACAGCAGAGGTGAACCCCCCAAGCGATCCTTGCTGTTCACATCCGATTTGGCTTCCAACAACAACTTCATGGACTCAACGCACTTCGGGTCGCGGCTTTCAGCGGCCACACACAACGGAGTTTTTCCAGCGCGATCACGATTGTTCACGTCGGCCTTTGCCGCCAAAAGTACAGGAATCACTTCAACGCGATTTTCCTTGGCCGCCCAATGCAACGCGCTACGACCGCCCGCGCTTTCAGGAGCGTTCACATCAATTTTGCCTTCAAGTTCTTTTTTCACTTTTTCAACATCGCCAGCGCGCGCCGCGGTCACCAATGCACTGGCGGCACGATCGGTTGGACTTGATCCAGGCGCGTGTGGCTCACTGGCGCTGCCACTCGAGGCTGGCCGACGAATCAACACTGAAAGCGATGGAACTTTTGGGTGATCCGTTGAGAAAGTCAACTTGATTGTTCGACCAGTTTCATCCCACGCCTTCCAATCAACATGCACAACTTGCTCGGCCTTTGCTTCTGGACTGATATCCGGAACAATTGGCGGCACAGCGCTTGTGATTTTAAACGGCGTTCCATCAAGACATTTAAAAGTGATCGCGCCTTCGGTTGTCTTCCCTTCAGCTGGTCCTTCAAGCATGTCTGGCGTCATGGTGATGAACGCGGGAACAGTTCCCTGCACGGTCACCATCATTGGAGTGTGGCCTTCAATTTGAAATGTCACGCGCTTGCTAATTGGAACGCCAGCCTTAGGACCAGGCTTTAATGTGATGTCCACTTCCGCGGAACCACCAACTGGAATCGGATCCTTCGGGGCGCCTGCCGTTGTGCAACCACAACTGGTCACGGCCTTGGTGACAATGACTGGCTTGTCGGAAATATTGATCAACTTTACTTTCGCGGTTTTCGCGGTGTCGACCATCATTTCGCCAAGGTCAAGAACTTCAGGTTCAATTTTAAGAACTGGTGTCGCGTCAAGCGGAGCTGTTGTTGTGGCGCCTGGCGGAGTCGCTCCAGGTGTCACGTTGCCAGGATTCAACGGCGTTGCCGGTTGCTCCTGAACAATTTCTTTTCCAGCTTGCGAAGGAGCCATAAGGTCAGAATTAGATTTGCCCTTTTGGATTTCTTGATAGTTCAATTCTTTGCTGGCAGTGGAACCAACAGGCTTCGTCGATGGAGCCTTGGCTGGAGCCGTCGCAGGCGCATCTTGGCGCGCCAAAGATGGGCTTGCCAAAGCCGCGACAAAGGACATGGACAGGGTTAAAAAGAAACGGCTGGAAAAAGTGTGAGCCATAGTGAGAGATCTCCGGGACTGTGTCCCAATCAAAGGCGAACAGACGATTCTAACCAAGTATCAGGCGATTGCGAACGCATGAGCGATGAATAATGTTCACAGAGATTGACGATTGCGGGTTACAATCCCACCCCTATGAGCAACACGCCAAGCGATATAACGCCAGCCGCACCCCTTGCGGAACACTTACTTCGCCCACAAATTCGCAATTTTCAGCCCACTGGCTTTGAAAAAGATGGCAAATCATTTGTTCTGCTGCGCGACCCTTCCATGTTGACCGAGCAACAGATGGCCGTGATGCCACAAGTGCTGCAGTTGGTGCTTTTATTTCAGGGCCGCGAGACGCTGGATGAGATTGCCGCCAAGACACAAGCCCCAATGCATCTATTGCAAGACTTAGTCACACGCATGGATGAGGTTGGTTTGATTTGGGGACCACGCTTTGAGGAACTAGAGCGCGTGGCTAAAGCCAAAATCACCGCCTACGGACATTTTCCAATCAGTTGCTCCGCTTCAATGGGCAAGGACGCGCAAACGTGCTCCGAACAAATGGACAAGTGGCTGAGTGAAATGGAAGACCCAGAAATTGATGGGACCATTCTTGGATTGGTCGCTCCACATTTGGATTATCAACGTGGTTGGCCTGGCTACGCGGCCGCGTATCGCGCGTTGAAAAAAGATCAGAAGCCAGACCGCGTGATCATTTTAGGCACCAATCATTTTGGAATTGGCGATGGCGTGGTGGTGAGCGAATATGGTTTCATGACGCCGCTTGGTAAAGCAAGCGCTGACAAGACCATGTTGGCGTTCCTTGAAAAGACCCTTGGTTCCAAGCGTATTTACGCGGATCAAATTGACCACCTTGGCGAGCATTCCGTACAAATGCACATTCCATGGTTGCAGCATTTCTACGGCGATGTTCCCCTGCTTGCGGCGCTGATTCCAAATCCATTGGTGCCGCCAGTTGCGGATGATGACGAGCGCGCAACCACCGCCCAGTTTGTGGCCGCGATTCGCACAGCGCTCACCGAGATTGGTGGCCGCACATTGTTGATCGCGAGCAGCGACTTGAGCCATGTTGGTCCGCAGTTTGGCGACCAAGGCCAAATCACCGACGCGGCCTCAAGTGAGATTGAGCAAATGGATCGTCAACGCTTGGCCGCCTATTGCAACAAGGACACAACTGGGTTCGAGGCGATTTTTGCCAAGGACCAAAACCGAACGCGTTGGTGCAGTGTGGGCAACATGCTTGCGGCGCAAGCTATTTTGCGGCCAGAGAATGTTGATCTGATTGACTACCAACAAGTGCGCGATCCCAACGGAATCTCGCTTGTCAGTTCCGCAGCGCTTGCATTTTCAAGTTAACTCCATGGACTACATGGGAAGTGGCTGCGTGTTCCAGTTGAGTTCGCTTGTAGATACAAAGCGCTAAATAAAAGAGCCCGCCGCAGTTATGCACCGCAACGGGCTCCTCGTGGGGGTTGTTTGAATCAGCGCAACAAATGCTGAAATAGAGAGCAAATAGCAGTTCTTGAATCCCATTTCGTACGACGTTGCGAATTTGATTCAAAAATAGAAGAAATTGAATGAAATTTATTTCGCGGTCAGTTTGGTCATGGCCAATTTCATGTCCGACCACATGAATGCGCGTGTTTCCATTGTGTAATTGCGCAAAAGATAAGCGGGATGAAAGGTTGGCATGACTGGAATAGGCGCAACAAGGCAACCTTGGGGAGGCATCCAAACGCCCCACTTACCACGCAAAAGCGAAATGCCTTCATCCTTGCGCAGCAATTGTTTTGCGGCTGGTCCACCCATTGGCACAATGACTTTGGGTCGAATCACCAAAAGTTGCTCGGTGAGAAACGATGCGCATTGATCCACTTGGTCCTGCGTTGGAGTTTGATTGTGTTGTGGACGAGTCTTCAAAACATTGGTGAGGAAAACTTGCTCGCGGCTTAAACCCATGGCCTTGATCATTTCATCCAACTTCACTCCCGAGTCCCCTTGAAATGGCTTGCCAATTGCGTCTTCATTGTCGCCGGGCGCCTCGCCAATAAAAACCAATTCAGCGTTGGCGCTTCCTTCTCCAAGAACCGTGTTGGTGTAGTTGCTCGCCGAGCAACATAGTGGGCATGTGGCATCATGTCGCGTTCGAATTTCATTCAGCGCGTTGATTCGCTCTTGCAATATTTCAGGCAACGCTCGCGTCATGCCCCATTGCATGGCATGTGCATTTGCTCCAGCCGTCGTTTTATTGACAGATTGAACCGTTACACGTGCGGCATTTAAATTTGAAATGCGTTCGCTTACATTTTGTTCGTTTGAAATTTCATGAGTCCGCGTTGTGGACGGCGGCTCAACTGGTGCGGATTTGATTTGCTCTGCAGGCATGGACACGGATGATGTTGTTGGAACTGAATGCGCATCCAAATCAAGCTGCGAAAATTTCGGGGCCATGGTCAAACCCATAGCTTGATCCGCCAGAATCAGCGAGCGCAATTTGGAATTCACGGATGGGCTCAAGACATGTTCTCCATTTGTAAACGTAACAGATCGTATTTGAAATGAGTGACCAACAAAAACCAACTCATTCATGGGCTGGTCGAGCCAATTGAAAGAGTGAAAACAAAAAAATGTTCAATTGAAAGCCGCCGAACCGAGTTAAGGAGTTGCGACATGGGGGGCGGTCGCCAACACGGCAACCCCCGCTACTGCGATAAACGCGCCAAGAATGGCCCGCGCGGATGGCCATCGTCCTTCTGTTATTCGCGTGACTGGCAAAATCATCACGGGGACAAGCGACATGAGCGTGGTGGCAATTCCTACTTCCAGTTTTTGCAACGCATAGAGAGAGCACCAGACGCCAAGAATGGGGCCCGTGAATGTGCCAATGAGCAAGGTGACAATCGCTGTTGAACTGAACGCATTTGAGCGTGTCAAGGCCTGTGTCTTGACTTTTGTTGCGGCAAGCGATTGACCGCTGGTCAATGTGTCACTTGATGAAGTCGTATTACTCGTTGTGGAATTGATGTTTGCAACATTCGCCGCGGCATTGCGAGTCGCTCGATTCATTCGGCTCACAACAAATGCAATGACAATAATTCCCACGGCGCCCGCGCTCATGCGCACCGTTTGCGCAGACATGGCGTCAATATCTCCGCGCAGTCCATTGCTCGCCAAGACCATTCCAACGCCTTGACACAACGCGGCGGCGGCTCCAAACCACACGCCTTTGATTTGCTGCGCAGCCGTAATCACACTTGTGGCGTGCGGTCGTTCCGCCGCTACCCACAAAACGCCAATCAACGTGATGACCATTCCAACAATTGCTTGCAACATCATGGCCTGGCCAAACACAATCCATGACAAAGACGCGGCAACGGTTGGAGCAAGCGTCATGAGCAATGTTGTTGTGCGCGCGCCCACCAGAACATATCCCGCAAAAAGAAATTGGTCGCCAATGGCCAAGCCAAGAAGTCCGCTAATGGCCAAGTACCAAGTTCGATCCGCGCCAATGGTCGGCCAGGGTGATCCCTTTAAAAACCAATGTAAAACAAGCAGCAACGACGCCGCCAATACGCTGCGAAGCAGATTTAATCTCGTGGCGCCCATGCGACGGCCAGAGGCGGCGAAGGCTAGGCTGGAAACCACCCACAACGCACTGGTGGCAAGTCCGGCGAATTCGCCAGATCGTTCAATCATCATGCGCCAATGCTACTGCGTTCTTGCAACCACACTGTTGAATTTTAAAACGCAAGATGTTGCACATATGCGTTTGTTTGCAAGTTCAAAAGAGAATGAAAAAACCATCTCAGTGAATTCAACTGAAGCTGCAACGCTTTGCGAAAATTACGCAGGCTTATTCTTGCTTGACTTGCCGGTCTTTGGGGACGGCGCGTGCTCGCCACCCATTTTAAACATGGACTGCGTGCGCAGAACCATGCCCGTGTCGCTGCGCAAATGAAAACCTTGAATATGCACTTCATTGCGATAGCGCTGCATGTCAATCAATGACAAGTTCTGGCGACCCTTGGCGTCTGTCCAAATGCTGTGCAGTGAATTGGAGTCGCGAATGTGCGCCATCATTTCGCGGTGGGTTCCACTGTACAAATGCTCCGACAGAGTTTCAGTTTGAATAGTGGTCATGTATGTCAAACTATCGCTCATGACTTCGGTGTGATCGCGCTCGCCTGCGCATGGAAGATTGGCAAGAAGACCGCGATCAGGCAGATTTGCTCCGCCTTCAACCACGACTTCGCACACACACATGTTGGCAAATTGGAAGCGACCCGCGTGCCCACCCTTGAAAATCCAGCCTTCAAATTCATAGTCTGGATGGGTGATTCGGCGGCGTCCTTCAATACCGAAAAATTCTGGATGCACCGCCTTGCGATACACAAGCATGACGTAGGACTGCAAACCAGCCGGTTTGATATTGGACGGGTCTTGCGTTTCTCTTTTGAGCGAGTTCTTTTCCATAAGGTTGACCATTGTCGCACATTCGATCCTTCAGTTCAAGACTTTTCTTTTATTTTTCTCAACATTCACCAAGACAGAAAAACATTGGGACTTTCAGCAAGTATTTGATGTGCGAATTTCAATAGGAACTTTAAAAAGTCACGGCGAGTCCGAGGACCCGCCGTGGCTGAATTTGGAAATAAGCCGGATTTTGTTCCAGCTTTCGCTGGTGGCGATCATTTCTCTCTGGACCAACGTTGCCGCTGGCCTCGAAGCACGCGACCCGCCCTACCCGCGAACTACGGGAGTTGGTTTCCCAACAAGGACTGCTTGCGCTTGCACGCGGTGGGGTTTTCCATGCCTTGTTTGTCACCAAACAAGCGGTGCGCTCTTACCGCACCTTTTCACCCTTGCCACGCACTCCCGAAGGAGCCGTTCGGCGGTTTCTTCTCTGTGGCACTGTCCCTAATCATCAGCTTGATCGATGGCCGTTCGCCATCACCGTGTTCTTCCGTGTCCGGACTTTCCTCGCCTGAAGGCACAAACACTTCAAGGGCGATCACCTATCCAAAATCATGAGACGCTTGAAGTGCGCGGCGCGCTGATGAAAGCGTGCCACATGCACATTCAAGCGTCAATTGCGGGGTATTAAGCGGAAATACCAGTCACACGAACGCGCAGCAAACCTTGGCGATGGCCAAGAGTGCGGCGGTAGCCCTTGCGACGGGAATACTTTCCAATGACCAACTTCTCGCCAAGGAATTTCTCAATGAGCTCGGCTTCAACCTTTGCGGAGGCGAGGTATGGCACGCCAATCTTGGCGGGCTGACCATCGGTTCCACCAAGAGCAAGAACCTTGTCAAAGGTGATTGTCTTTTGGCCTTCAACAAGCGGACGAAGATCGATTTCGATTTCATCACCTTGGCGAACAAGAATTTGGGTTCCACTATCTTCAAAAATTGCGTACATGAGAATCTCCTAAGGATAAAATCGGCGAGCCAAACACTATAGCACAGAACACGGTTTTTTGCAGTGGCTGGTTCAACATAATCCACGCCCGCAACTCATCGGCAAATCGCCCTCAGTGTGGCTTTCATGCGCCGCCCCGCTTCCTTGATGGTTTCAAGATCTTTGCAAAAAGCGAAGCGAATCAGGCTGGAGCGCTCCTCTAGACCAAGCGTAGAACCAGTTTCATAAAACGCGGTGCAGGGAATAGCAGCGACGCCAACGGCTTTGACCAAGTGTTCGCAAAAGGCCTCGTCTGCTGAAAGTGCGCCGGGTTCAACATGAAAAGGTTCGTGCTTGGCCAGCACAAAATACGAACCCTCTGGAATAAACGGGTTGAAGCCCGCATCGCGCAGAATGGAAAGCATGGCGTCCCGACGAAGCGCATAGTCGCTGCGCAGTTGCATGTAAAAACTTTCAGGCGCGTTGAGCGCATCCACCGCCGCGCGCTGCAGAGGAGTGGCTGTGCTGAATGTAAGAAATTGATGCGCGCTGCGAATGGCTTGCGTGAACTGCTCCGGCGCGATGGCCCAACCCACTTTCCAACCGGTGAGTGAAAATGTTTTTCCCAAACTTGAAAGCACAATGGTGCGCTCGCGCATTCCAGGCACAGTGGAAATTGATTTATGTTGGCGCTCAAAATAAATATGCTCGTAGACCTCGTCGCTCACCACCAAGCAATCGTTGTCAATGGCTACCTGCGCGATCTGCGTTAATTCTTGATCGCTCAACACGCGACCAGTTGGATTGTGTGGCGAGTTGATTAAAATCAAACGCGTCTTGGGTGTGACGGCTTTGCGCAACTCTTCGATTGGAAATGCGAAGTCAGGCGCGTGCATTCTGATGGAACGCAAAACGCCGCCGGCCATAGACACCGCCGCTGGGTAACTGTCGTAAAAAGGCTCGACCAAAATAACTCCTTCGCCGGGCTCGACAAGACCCAACATGACGGCAGCAATGGCTTCCGTGGCGCCACTGGTGACGGTGATTTCAGTTTCAGGATTCACTTCAATGCCAGAATCTTTGTGAAAGCGCGCGGCGATGGCGCGGTTCAATTCCGGCAATCCAAAGGCGCGCGCGTACTGGCCAAATCCGGCGTCAATGGCGGCTTTACCAGCGGTTTTCACAAAGTCTGGACCATCGAAATTGGGAAACCCCTGCCCCAAATTCACGGCCTTGTGCTGCGCCGCCTGGCGACTGATGCGCGTGAACACGCTCTCACCAAAGTGAGCCAACCGACTCGCGGTGGGTGAATTTTTTCGAAGCATGGCGAGATAGTATCGCGCATCATAGATGCGGCGCATTTGTGAATGATCCATGACAAATAAACACCACAAGTCCAAGAAGCAAGAGCCCGCGCGACCAGAGCGACTTCTGCCAAAGCCCAACGCGAAAATTCGCGTGAACATTTTATATGACGATGGCCACGTGTTAGCGATGGACAAACCCGTTGGCTTGCCAACGCAACCTGGTCGCGGACACATTGATGACACGTTGGTCAACGCCGCGTTCGCAACCCACGGCGAGGCGCTATCCAAACTTGGAGCCGATCGTGATTGGGGATTGCTGCATCGCCTTGACCTGGATGTTGGAGGCGTTGTGTTGATGGGCTTGACTGACATTGGCTACGACAGCGTGCGCGCGCAATTTGAGGATCGCACGATCGCCAAAAAATATCTGGCCATTGCGCACAACGCGCCGCCTGCCGATACCGGCCGCTGCACGCGCGAACTTGCGGAGGTTGTTCGCGGCGACATGAAAGTGAGCGTGCATGTGCCGCGCGGCGGCGAAGAAGCGCAAACACGCTGGAAAGTGCTGAGCAAATCAAAGACCCATTGCTTGCTTGAAGTGGAGCCACTCACTGGGAGGCTGCACCAAATTCGGGCGCATTTGGCCATGGTGGGTTGTCCGATTGTTGGCGAGCGCGTGTACCGCGCTGACCTGCCGCCCAACACATCGCGCGCGCCAGCGGGTCGATCTCAGGAACCGCTTCTTCTTCAAGCTTGGGAAATTGAATTTCGTTGCGTGGCTGGCACGCGCCAACGCGTTCGCAGCAAGTTGGGAATTGACATGCTGCAATTCGCAACGCAACAACGCTGGCAGATTCCAGTTTGAAAAAAAAACCAATGTCACGCTACTCTTTCATCGACATGCGGAAACTTCTCCCGTTGCTCATGATTGTGGCGTCCTCAAGTTGCAGCAACATTGAGAAGGCGAACCCGCAACCAAAGTCCACCTTCACGCAGCGGCCGCCCATTGAAATGGATGTCGATCCAATCATGCGCGGAACCATCGCCGGCGAAGCAGTGCTTTTGGGATTCAACGATACGGTTGTGCGGGGCTACGGACTTGTTGTTGGTCTCAAGGGAACTGGAAGCCGCGCCATGCCTGTTGAAGTACGCGCGTTGTTGCTTCGTGAAATTGGCCAACGAAAACAATTTGATCCGTTGCTCTCTCCAAACGGATCAAACGCGCGCTTGCTTGACACAGATGATGTTTCGGCGGTGATTATTGAGGGAATTATTCCGCCTGGCGCCGTTGCGGGAACTCGATTTGACGTGCGCGTGTACGCAGCGCCCGGAACTTCCACAACAAGTATCGAGGGCGGCAGATTATGGATGACGGATTTGCGCCCAGGTGTATTGATGACGGGCGCGCAACAACCATTCGCCATTGCCGAGGCTGGCGGACCCATCTTCATCAATCCATTCTCCACTTCTGTTGCGGCCGGCGCCGACGCGGTGGATCGTTTAAGCGGACGAATTCTTGACGGCGGCACAGTGTTGAAGGATCGACCTTTGAAATTGCGATTGGCGACGCCAAGCCACAACCGTTCGCGCACGATTCAGTCCGCCATCAATGGATTATTTCCCCGCGAGAACGATCAAAAGAACGACACCGCTCGCGGCAAGAGCGATGAATTGATTGAGTTGACGGTGCCACCAAGTTACTCCGAGCGCACTGGTGAATTTGCCCAACTCATTCGCCATTCACCCGTGGACATTGGAGCCACGGAGCAAACCGCGAATAATATTCGACGTAGTTTGCTGGCAAATCCTGGAGCGGCGGAAGCGGCGGCGTGGCGTTGGCAAGCCCTGGGTAAAAAATGTATTCCTGTTATTCAAGAGCTTTATACAAACCCTGAAGATCAACCACGAATGGCCGCGCTTGAAGCGGGCGCGAAGTTGAATGATCCTTTGGCGGTGCCGCCGCTTTTGGAAATGATCAAGTCTGGTCCAAAGGAAAATCGCCAAGCCGCAATCCGCCTGCTTTCAAAAATGGATTCCAATCCAACGATTGATTTGGGCGTGCGCAATTTCATTGATGATCGCGATATCGATGTGCGCTTTGCCGCATACGAATGCTTGCGACGCAGACGCGATTCATCCGTGCGTGTCATGCCGCTGAACGGCCGATTTAAATTGGAGATTGTGGACGCCAAAAAGCCCATGATTTATCTCACGCAAACCGGCGATCCGCGCATTGTGATTTTTGGTGATTCCTCCGAATTACTGCGCCCCATGACCGCCAATATTTGGAATGGACGTTTGTTGATGCGTGGCGAGTTGGATGATCCCAATGTGCAGGTCTTCTACAGGCCAAACGCGGCCAACAATCCGACCATCGACAATATTTCCGCCCGTCTTTCCACTGTGGTCGCTTTCATGGCCAGGCCCGCGGGCCCCCGCAGCGCCGACACTGGAATTGGCTTGAGTTACAGCGAAACCATCAACGCTCTTCATTCATTGTGGAATTCCGGCTATATCGCAGGCGATTTCAAAGGCGAACAAGATCGGTTGTTGGCTTCGATTATTAAAGAAGAGTCGCGCGCCGAACCAAAGGAGCGTCCAGAGTTCCCAATGGAATCAGAGGTCACGGATTCGTTGACCACTCGAGCGCCAGAAACCCCTGCCGCGCAACTTGATAGCAAGCCCAAAATATCGGATACTGTTCCGCGCTGAGTGGATATGTTTCACTCGCGTTTTCAAATGCGTCCAGGAGGGGCGCAACGCACCTGACAGGAGGTCGCATGCGACTTGCACGACTTGTATTGAGTGGTTTTAAAAGTTTCGCCGACACGACCGAATTCCGTTTCGATTCCCCGCTGACGGGCGTGGTCGGACCAAATGGTTGCGGCAAGAGCAATGTCGTGGACGCTATTAAATGGGTGCTGGGCGAGCGCAGCGCAAAAAGTTTGCGCGGTGGCGCCATGATGGACGTGATCTTCGCGGGCAGCGCTTCACGCAAGCCGGCGGGAATGGCCAGCGTGATCTTGGTGTTTGATAATCCAAAGATGGCGGAATTTTTACAGCGCTCGGAGGCGTCGCCTGAACTTGTTGAAGCGGAGGAATTTGGCGACGAACCTGAGGATGGCGAAGTCATTCGCCGCGAGGCCGTGCGTGATCGCGTTCTTCCTGTGGACAGCGATGAAGTGCAAGTGGAGCGTCGCCTGTGGGCCGATGGACGCAGTGAATATCTGGTGAACGCGAAAAAAGTTCGACTGCGCGACATTCGAGAATTGTTTCTTGACACGGGCATTGGTAACGATGCGTATTGCATTATTGAGCAAGGAAAAGTGGACGCCATGTTGCGCGCGCAACCTGTTGAACGCCGCACCATTTTGGAGGAGGCCGCGGGTGTTGCGCGTTTTCGTTCCCGCAAGCATGAAGCCGCGCGCAAATTGGATCTTGCGGAGCGCCATCTTGTCGCCGTGCGCGAGCAATTGATTGGCGTTGAGCGCCGCTTGCGCATTGTGCGCGGACAAGCTGAGAAGGCGAAAAAATTTCAGTTGCTAGAAGAACGCCGCCGTGGACTGCGTCGCGCCGTTTCGTTTGAGCAATACCACGAATTGCGCGAGCAACTTGTTGGCTTGACCAATCAAGTGACATCGCTTGAGGAGCGTCGCCGACACGTGACGGCGCAATTGGAAACCACCGAGCAACAACGCCTTGAGGCGGACAGCCTTCGCGCGCAGAAATTGGATCGACGCCACTCGCTTGAGCAAATACAACTTGAGGCCGTGGGCGTTGAGCGCCAATGCCAACAGCGGCTTGAGTTTTTGGAGGGCGCGCGCGCCGAAAATCTGGCGGCCGCGGAAACTGAAGCGCAGCGAATTGCCGCGATCAAAGCCAAATTAAGCGAACTTTCCGCCAGTCTTGAAGACGCGCAAGCGTTGACCGCGGCGGCTGAAGCGCAAGTGACCGAAGCGGAACAAGCCGCGGCAAGCGCATCGCGTGAGCGTGCGGTGGCCTCTGAAAAACTAAGCGAGTCCGAGCAGGAAATCCGCCGACGCAGCGATACCGCTTCTGGAGTGGAGCGTGAACGAGCGCGCGCCGCTGGTCGATTGGCGGCCATGGATGAGCGCGTTCCATTGTTGAACGAGGAAGTCAAACGCCTCACGTCACGCGTGGAAAGTTTGCAACAAGAATTGGTGACGCTTGAAACCCAGCGCGCCAATGAATTGCAATCGCGCCAGGTGGCGGAACTTGAAATCGAACGCCTTCACACGCAACTTCAGGCGGAGGCCAGCGCGGTTGAAGCCGTTGGCGATCGACAAGCCGAGGCCATGGCGCGTCTTTCTTCGCGGCGCGAGGAGCGTTCAAGTTTGGAAAGTCGTTTGCGCTTGCTTGATGAAATGGCATCAATGGGCGAAGGTTTGGATGAAGCGGTAAAACGCATTCTTGCCCAGCGCCAGAATTACGCGTGGTTCGCCGGCATGCTTGGCGACCTGATTGAAACTGACAGCGAGCACGCGCCATTTATTGAGTCCGCCCTTGGCGAAGATTTACAAATGTTGCTTGTGGGCACGCACACCGATCTTGAAACCGCGGTGGATTCCATTCGCAGTCAAGACGGTCGCGTTCGCATGGGCGCCATTGACATGCCGTTCTCCCCTGCCGCCTCGCGCCCAGAAATGCAAGGCGTTGAACCCCTAGTTCATGCCGTGCGCTGCAGCAATGAATTGAAGTCGCTTGTGCAATCATTGTTGGGCGATGCGTTTGTGGTTGAATCATTGGCCATGGCGTTGCGTTTGGCCGCTGGCGAATTCCGCGGCGCCACATTGGTGAGCCGCTGCGGAGCCATGGTGGATCATCGCGGACAAATCCACATGACTGGTGCGCGCGCGTTGCGTTCCGGCGTGTTGGCACGTCGCGTTGAGCGAGGCGAATTGGAAGCCGCAATCGGCGCAATTTCAATTGAGATTTCAATGGCCGAAGGCGACTTGTCCGGCTTGACCGAGGAATCAAAGATCGCCGCCGCTCGCCATCGCGAAGCCGACGAGAGCATGAAGGTTGCAATGCGCAGCCGATTGGACGCTCAATATCAAGCGGATCGATTGGAGCAACTGGGTTCACGCGTTCGTCACGACCGCGATCGAACTGAACTTGAACGACACGAAGCTGATCGGCGCCTTCGTGAAATTGACACCGAGCGCAGCGATGGCGCGGCCAAGGTGGCAAGTCTTGATCGACTTCTTGCTGATGAACGCGCCGCAATTGCGCTGGCCACCGAGGCGGCCAATGGAACCCGTCAAGCCGTGGAAATTTCCAATGAGTTGCTTTCAAGCGCTCGCACCAAAGCTGGCGAATCAGGCGCGCTGTTGCAAGGTCGACAACGTGAGCGACGCTTGCTTGAAAATTCATTTGATGAGGCCAAACTGCAAGACGCCGATTTGCAATCAGAGTCAGAGCGTCGCGCTGAACGCTCGGAAGATTTGGCGCGCCAACAAGCCCAAGCCGAAGCCGAAAAAATTGCCGCCGAGGAACGCCAGCAATCCGCCGCCGCGCAAGTCACCGTGGTCGCCGAGGAACTTGAACAAGCCGTTCAATTGGCGGAGCAACTTTCAGAGGCGCTGCGTGTTGTTCGCGACGAGGCCTCACGTGTTGAGCGCGATCATTCATCGGTAGAAATGGACCGCCGTGAATCGGAAGTTCGCCGTGAATCCATAGAAGAAAGCACGCTGACTGAGTTGAGCATTGATTTGTCATTGGGCTACGCGGATTACATCGCGGAGCGTTCCACGGAAGGCTTTATGACGCCTGATCGAGAAGCCGCCAGCCGCGAGGCCGAGCAACTTCGCGATGAAATTAAGAGTCTTGGCAATGTCAACATGGAGGCGATTGACGAACTCGCGCAACTTGAAGGCAAGAACGAGGAGTTGGCCAAGCAAGTGGGCGACATTGATGAAGCGCGCGCTGGCTTGACCGAGTTGGTGGTGAAGTTGGACGATGTCAGCCGCCGCAAGTTCAAGGAAACATTCGAGTCAGTGCGCGAACGCTTCGCGGGCAATGATGGAATGTTCCGCCGTCTCTTTGGCGGCGGCAGCGCCGACTTGTATTTGGTTCCAATGGAAAACGGTGAAATTGATTGGCTAGAAAGCGGAGTTGAAATTCGCGCCAAGCCGCCAGGCAAGGAGCCGCGCGTCATCAGTCAACTTTCCGGTGGCGAAAAAACCATGACCGCAGTCGCGCTGCTCATGGCTATTTTCCGTAGCCGTCCAAGTCCGTTCTGCATTCTGGACGAAGTCGATGCCGCACTTGATGAGGCCAATGTTGAGCGCTTCACAAACGCCTTGCCACCTTTCCTGGATCGCAGCCACTTCATCATCATCACGCATCACAAGCGCACTATGCAAGCCTGTCATGAACTCCACGGAGTCACCATGGCGGAACGTGGCGTCAGC
>CAIUGT010000088.1 GCA_903898755.1 uncultured bacterium
GCCGCAACCATGGCGCCGCCGCAGGAATTTCCGCCAAGCATTCCACTGGTTCAACGACCAACCACGCAAAGTCCGGGGCAACTTCCGTCTTCCATCTCTGCCACCAAAGTTCCAGCGAAAGCGGCAGATAAGAATTCGGGCTCTGGTCTATCCGCAACCACAACGTCAGCCACACGCGTTGCCGCCAACAATCGATGGCTCGTTACCTTTACTTTCTCTCCAACACTGTCGATACCTAAGCAGCTTTCGCTTGCGGGCGATTTTAATAATTGGAACAAACTTGCCGCACCCATGCAGCGCGCGAACGATGGAAGTTGGAGCACAAGTCTTGAACTGCCCGAAGGAACGCACTCGTATAAATTTGTTGTCGATGGCGACACATGGTTGGCGGATCCACAAAACACACTCAAGCTCGCTGATGGGAATGGCGGAAATAATTCCGTGCTTCGTCTTGGAGCGCTTCTCACGCTTGACCCCGCACTGGCGAAGCGGGGTGATGGAAAAATAAATCCCATTGCGCTTGGTCATGATCCAACACGTGCCCAAGATCGCGAGCGAATTTCCGATGATTCATGGGCAATTCGCTACCGCACCCTCGCAAATGATGTTGAATCGGTAAACTTGGCGACTCGCGAATTTGGTGTATTGCCCATGAAGCGTGTCGGACAACTCGACCCGTTTGAATGGTGGGAAGTTGTTCTTCCCAAAATCACTTTGCCAACGGATTACACATTTCTTATCCAGGACGGACCAACTCAATTGCGCGACGACGAAATTTATTCCCTTGATCCAAAACATGCTTCGACTTTCTCAACCCCTGATTGGGCGAAGAACGCAATTTGGTATCAAATCATGGTTGATCGATTTCGCAATGGTGACACAACCAATGATCCTGACAACACGCGCCCTTGGAAGAGTGAGTGGTACTCCACCAGTCCGTGGGAAGGCAAAGACGGCGAAACCTTCTACAGTCATTTTGTGTTTGGCCGCATGTATGGCGGCGACATTGCTGGCATGCAGCAGTCGCTTCCATATTTAAAAAAGTTGGGTGTGAACGCCTTGTATTTATTGCCCATGTTCCAAGCCAGCACTCCTCACAAATACAACGCCACCAATTACATTCATATTGACGATGCATTTGGAAAGAAGGGCGGCTACCAAAAAGCCGAGGCCGCGGAGGACTTGCTTGACTCCACCACATGGACTTGGACGGACAGCGACAAGCAATTTCTTGCATTCATAAAAGAGGCGAAAAAGCAGGGATTTCATGTTGTTATTGATGGCGTCTTCAATCACGTGGGAACGCTGCATCCGGCATTTCTGGATGTGAAAAAGAACGGCAAAGCCAGTCGTTATGCGGATTGGTTCAACATTAAAAGTTGGGAGCCTTTCGAGTACGAGGGTTGGTTTGGCTACAGCGAGTTGCCAACTTTCCGCAAGGATGATGAGCACGGCATTGCCAGTGAAAGCGCGCGCAAACATATCTTCGAGGTCACCAAGCGCTGGATGGATCCCAATGGCGACGGTGATCCAAGCGATGGCATTGATGGGTGGAGACTTGATGTTCCCAACGAAGTGCCCATGGTTTTTTGGCACGAGTGGCGCAAGTTCGTCAAGGACATTAATCCCAATGCATATATCACTGGGGAAATTTGGACGCGTGCGGATGCATGGCTTGATGGCAAATCTTTTGACGCTGTCATGAACTATGAATTTTGCAAGCCCGCCATTCAGTGGATTTTGAATCGAACCAACAAGATGAAGCCCACCGAGTTGGACGCGCAGCTTTCCAAGTTACGCCTTGCCTATCCCAGCCAGGCCACCTATGTCATGCAAAATCTTGTTGATAGCCATGACACGGATCGAATTGTCAGCATGGCGTTGAATCCTGATCGCACATACAACGACAACAATCGTGAACAATCAGTGACCACGTACAACGCTTCAAAGCCGCGCGCCGAGGACTATCGCCGCGTGCGGCTGTTGGCCCTGTTGCAAATGACCTACGTGGGTGCGCCCATGATTTGGTACGGCACGGAGGTTGGCATGTGGGGATCAGGCGATCCAAATAATCGCAAACCCATGCTGTGGAAAGACTTGCAGCCTTATGAAAAGCCCGATGAAAACCAGGTCATGCAAGACCAGTTGGATTTTTACCAAGCGGCAACGGCGCTGCGCAATGCGCATACGGCGCTGCGAACAGGTTCATTTCAAACCGTATTGACCGATGACCAGAAAGATCTCTGGGTTTTTCTGCGCGCCGACAAGAACGAGCAAGTGTTGGTGGCGCTCAATGCGGGCGATCAAGTCGCGGAGGTTGCGTTGCCGCCGGAATTGAATGAGGACGCTGGTGGCAAGTGGAAACTTGTCTTTGGTGTGACCGCTGACAAATCCGTATTTCCAAACATATCTATTCCAGGCACGGCGGGATGTGTCTGGGTTCGACCCGCCGCGAAAAAATAAATCGCCACAATGGCTCCACACAATGTGGCTTCGCATCATGATCGCTCAAAGGAACTCAGTGTGACTACTTCCATATTTCAACAGCGTCGTGCGGGAATGCTTCTTCACTTAAGCAGCGTGCCAGGTCCACATGGGATTGGCGACCTTGGTCCAGGCGCGTTTGAAGTTGCCAATTGGATTTCCGCCTCTGGTTCAACGCTGTGGCAAATGTTGCCTGTTGGTCCAGTGGGCAAAGGCGACTCGCCCTATTCCGCTACAAGTAGTTTTGCCATCGAGCCGCTCTTTCTTAGTTTGGAAATTCTGGCGCGTGAAAAACTGATCGCTCCAAGCGCGTTGCGCGCTCCGCCACAACTTGGTCATGGAAAAACAAATTACGCAAAGGCACGCGCGTTCAAATGGCCGCGCTTTCACCAAGCCTTCGCCAACTTCGTGGCCGATGGCGGCATGCGACGCGGCGACTTTCAGAAATTTTTGCGCCTGAACGCGTCGTGGCTCAATGGGTGGTGCGATTTCGCGGCGCAAGATGGAAATGACCCACTTTTGCACGCCTTTTTGCAATTTCAACTCGCCAAGCAGTGGGGGCAATTGCGCGCGCATTGTGAAAAAATTGGCGTGCATTTAATAGGTGATCTCCCCATTTTTGTCAGTTTGGATTCCGCCGATGTGCGCGATCGACCCGACTTGTTTCGGCTTAACGCCAAAGGCAAACCCGACGTGGTCACTGGCGTTCCGCCCGATTGTTTTTCAAAGAATGGTCAACTGTGGGAGCATCCACATTATCGGTGGGCCACCCACAAGCGCGACAACTTTGCGTGGTGGATCAGCCGCGTCAAGATTGCCTTGGAACGATTTGACGCGCTGCGCATAGATCACTTTGTTGGTTTGAAGCACGCCTATGAAATTCCAGGTTCCGCAAAGACCGCGCGTCATGGAGTGTGGCGACCAACGCCTGGTCGTGAATTGCTGACGGCCATACAAAAAAAATTAGGAACACTTCCGCTGATCGCGGAGGATCTTGGCGCGCTGACTCCTGCCGTTGAAAAGTTGCGCGATGATTTTCATTTGCCTGGCATGAAACTTCTGCACAACGCGTTCTACGGACCAAACTCCAGCGACTTGCCGCATCGACATCCACAGCACTGCGTGGTGTATCCAGGCACGCATGACAATGACACCACGCGTGGTTGGTGGCAGGGACTTCCGCAAGCCGCGCGTGCCCGCTTCATGGAACTGTCCGGCGCCAATCCAAATCGTCCAGAAGAAGCCATGATTCGGTTGGCCTACGCAAGTCCTTCCAACACCGCCATTGTTGCCGCACAAGATGCCTTGGGCCTGACGCGTCGCGACAGAATGAATGTGCCAGGCGTGTCCCACGGCAATTGGTCATGGCGGCTAGAACCGAACGCTCTGACTGCCAAAACAGCCGGAAAATTACGCACATTGGCTTTGGATTGCGGGCGTTTGAAGCCTCAGCATTCAAAATAAATGTTTTGGAAAATACGGACAATGTGTCTCTGAATTCCAAGGGCTTTCCTTCCAAACATTCAGCCTGCATCAATATTTGAAACTGATGTGAAAAATCAATGGGCATGGCTTGCGCATCGCGGCTTTTTCGACGATTGTCAACGGATATGGCCAACTCCGACATTCCATTCACCAAACAAAAATCAAGCCTTTCCAAAGCCACGATCACGACCACTAGGAAAAAATTTATCGCCAAGAATTTGGAATTCAAACCAAAGGATGCAAAGGCGATTGAAAGTCTTGAGCGCGACCTGCGCAACATTGCCGCCGATTTGTGGTGGTCGTGGAATGAAATCGCGCGACGTCCGTTCGCCGCTATTGATCCATTCACTTGGGAATCGTCCGGACATAATCCACTGACAGTTTTGGCGGGCATGGATCACGCTATGTTCGCCACGCGCTGCCAAGAACCTGACTTTGTGAATTTAATTCGCGCCGCACGTGACGCGCAAAAAACATATCACGCCACGGAGCCGTGGTTCGCGCGTTCAGCGCCCGCGGGAAGTTCCGCGTTGCATGTGGCGTACTTCTGCAGCGAGTTCGCCATACACGAAAGCTTGCAGCAATATTCGGGCGGGCTTGGTGTGTTGGCTGGCGATCACATGAAAAGCGCCAGCGATTTGGGCGTGCCCATCACGGGTGTCGGCCTGCTGTATCAGCGCGGTTATTACTTGCAACAATTTCGCGCCGATGGTTCCACGCGCGTCATCGAGCCGCATTGGGCAACTAGCACAATGCCATTGACCGATGAGAAAACCACCATTCGCGTGCCGATTGGCGCACGAAAAGTTCGCGCCAAGATTTGGTCCATGCAAGTGGGGCGCGTGAAGATTGTGTTGCTTGATACGGATTTGAAAGCGAATAAACGGCGCGACCGCCGCTTGACCGAGGGCTTGTACAAAGGCGAACCCGAGCTTCGTCTGCGTCAACAAGTGTTGCTTGGCGTTGGCGGAGTCATGGCGCTTGAGGCGCTTCGACTTGAGCCAACTGTCTATCACCTGAATGAAGGCCATGCCGCGTTTGCCTCTGTTGCTCGCCTTGCGAATTTGGTTGAGCATGGAAAGTCCATCGACAAAGCCATTGATCATGTCCGCGCAAGCACCGTGTTCACCACGCACACGCCTGTGCCCGCCGGTCACGATCGTTACAACGCCGATGAGGTGGCCGACTTGTTGTCAAACTGTTGGAAGCGCGCTGGTCTGGCGCGCCGCGCGTTTCTTGAAATGGGTTTGGAGCAACCCAACGACCCCAAGGCCACATTCTGCATGACCGTGTTGGCGCTGCGCACCGCGCACCATGTCAACGGTGTCGCCGCGTTGCATGGACGAGTGAGCCGTGAAATGTGGCAAAATGTTTTTGGTGTCAACGACGCTGCCTTGGTTCCCATTGGCCACGTCACCAACGGCGTGCACGCGCGCACGTGGCTGGCGCCTGAAGCTGAAACATTTTGGAAGCAGCACATTGGCTTGGATCTTGATCGCGTTGATACTGGCGAGGATCCATGGGCAAAAGTTGAAACAGTGGACCCAGCGGCGCTGTGGAACCTGCGAAAAACCCTGCGAAATCGCTTGGTTCACTTTGTGCGCGAGCGCCTTGTGATGCAATCCATGCGACGCGGCGATGCGCCAGATTCTTCACTGCGCGCGCTTGCCGCGTTCAATCCGGAAGCGCTCACAATTGGTTTCGCGCGCCGCTTCGCAACGTACAAACGTGCGCCACTTATTTTCCGCAACGCTGATCGCTTACGCGCCATTCTTGGCGACAGCAAACGGCCAGTGCAAATTGTGTTCGCAGGCAAAGCGCATCCGCGTGACAAGGACGGGCAGGCCTACGCCGCCGAAGTGCATCACTGGGCGCGCGAGTCTGGCTTTGAGGGCCGCGTTGTTTTGCTTGAGGAGTACGACATGCATGTCGGCCGCATGTTGGTGAGCGGTTGCGATGTGTGGCTGAACAATCCAATGCGCCCATATGAGGCCAGTGGAACCAGTGGCATGAAGCCGCCAATGCATGGCGGAATTAATTTAAGCATTCTTGATGGTTGGTGGCCTGAGAGTTACGACGGCACAAACGGATGGGCCATTGGCGATGGGCGTGAAGGCACCGACCGCGAGGCGCAGGACCACATCGATTCGGAAAGTTTGTACGAGCTTCTTGAAAAAGAAGTGGTTCCAGATTTCTTTGATTGCGATGCGAGCGGTGTTCCGCAACGATGGATGAAGCGCAGCATTCGCAGCGCGGCGACCGTGCCAAGCCGTTTCAACACCCACCGCATGGTGGCTGAATATTTGGAGAAGGCCTATGTCCCGGCGCTTGAAAGTTTGAAACTGAAATAATTTCGTTTGTTGATGCGGGCCACATCAATGCGCTCATTGGAATGGTGCCTCTTGTCAAAACGAATTCATTTGGGTTTTTTATATTGGTTTCATTGCGGAATGATTGAATCAAAAAAACAGAAACCCCGCCTTTGACAGCGGGGTTTCTTTCAATTCACTCCAAACCCGTATTGCGTAAATGTGTGGCCCAAAGCCACGCCAGAAAGACTTATGAACTTCGGCGCTTGCCAACAAGACCAGCCAAGGCGATCGCGCCTGGGTCTGATTAAGAGCAAGTCCAACCAAATTCAAGAAGTAAAAAGCTGATATCTGCAGTAGTGATCACGCCATCGCCATCTAGATCACCCGATCCTGGCCCGCCAAAGTCAAGAAGTTGTATGGAAAGATCGCCCGCGTCCACGACGCAATTTGCGTCCAGATCTGCGGGATTGCCTTGCGCGGCGCCGTCTTGGCTATAGACCACAAATGAATAGGCGCCAATGTTCAAGGTGGCGCTTTGAGAAAGACCGTCATAGGAACCGCCGTTGGCGTCCACATCAACACAGAGTGTGTTGGAATAATCACTCGCGTATCCATTCCAATCGCTGTTCATACGGCAACGCCACATTCCAGAGCGGGGCATGCCCACGCGATAATTGCTCAGCGGCCATGCACTGAAGTTGGCGACCACAACAACATCATCGCCGCCGCCACCATTTTCCCAGCGATGCCAACCAATGACTTTGTTCCAGTCGTTGACATGAAAAACATTTGTATTGGCACCAGTCAGGCCCTTGGTTTCACCGGTCAAGTTTCGACGAAGCGAAATCATGTCGCGGTACAAGTTCACAATGCCGGAATAGGTGGTGGCCTTTGTCCAATCAAGTGGATCGTTGGCGTCAAAGAATCCGTCCTCTAGAAATTCTTGACCCATGAACATCATTGGAATACCGGGGCTGAACATGGCTACGGCGGC
This sequence comes from uncultured bacterium, assembly GCA_903898755.1. Taxonomy (GTDB): domain Bacteria; phylum Planctomycetota; class Phycisphaerae; order Phycisphaerales; family SM1A02; genus SYAC01. The sequence goes on from CAIUGT010000088.1 coordinate 7,276, forward strand.
GCCAAGCGTGCTGCGCTTGCGCGCGTACCAATTGCCCGGAGCGGCGGGGCTGATGGTGGCGGGCACACGGCTTTTGCCGTTGGCCACTTCATCATGGCTTTCGGTGTAAATCACACGCTGCGTGTGCGAGCCATTGTAATTTTGAAGAATGACTTCTTTGACGCCGGCCATGCTGCGTGAAGAGTCGCTGCTGGTTTCAATGGCGCTACGAATATTGTGCACAAACCAATCCCATTGGCTGTCAAATCCAGCGCCACCCGCTCCAGTGGTTTTGGTGACCCAATCGTTGTCATCAAAGTCTTCGGCGATGGAGATTTTGCCTGGAAATTTTGCGTCAATTTGATCATTGCACCATTGCAACAAACTCCAACCTTCAGGGATATCCACGCCATATTGATCGGTGCGACGAATATATTTTGTGCCATCCCAGCGAAGACCGTCCATGCGGAATTCATCTAGCCACATCATGGCATTGTCGCGAATGTATTGGCGCACTTCGGCGCGCGAATAATCCATGCGGGTGTTTCCCCAAGGAGTTGTGGCGCGAGTGGTGTCGTTATAGAAATAAATTCCGCCCAAATTATTCTGGCTGTATCCGTCAAATTTCCACATGTCTAGGTCGTTGGGACCAAGATGGTTGAAGACCACATCATTCACAACTGCAATGCCGCGCGAGTGGCACTCATCAACAAAACGCTTCAGGTCATTGGGAGTTCCGTAGGCGCTTTCAACGGAGAAGGGATAGCTGGGGTTGTAGCCCCAAGAAATGTCGCCGGGAAATTCCGCCATGGGTAGCAAGTCCACGCAATTGACACCAAGCGATTTAATGTGGTCCAACTTTGCAATAGCGTCGCTGAATGTTCCTGGAGCGGAGCCATCGGGAACCCAGAACGCGCCGATGTGCATTTCGTACACAACAAGTTCATTCCAGTTTGCGATTTGAAAATTGCTGTTGGTCCACGCGTATGAATTTGGGTCATACACCACGCTGTAGCCGACGCTGTTGGTCAGGTCGCGCGCGCGCGGATCATTTTTCTGCGTGTAGACATTGTTGTACTTCACCGCGAATTTGTATTGCACACCGACATTTACATTCGCAACATCGCCAGACCAAAATCCATTGCCTTCACTGGCCAGCTGATGCGAAGTGTTGTTGTAAAAGTTCCAACTACCAGCCACGCTGACGGCTTGTGCGTTTGGCGCCCACACTCGAAAGGTGACGCCCTTGGTGGACAGGCCAATGTTGTAGGGAATGGCGCCAATTCCAGGGCGAGTGGAAGCCGCAAGCTGTATGGCGCTGGCGGTAGAAACGCAAAAACTTGCCGCCGCTGTGGCGATCAAGGTTGAGGCGATGAATGTCTTAGAGAATTTCATCTCGCGGGCGAACTTTCTCTGTGAAAGGCGGGTGTTGAATAATCTACTTGGTAAATGAAAGTATGCATGAAATTGTTGCCATTTTCATGCACAAATACGTTGTAACCAATAGGAACCATGAAATCTTAAATTATTCGGACGCTATTTAATTTTGCCGGGCAGCAGCATTTTCTTAATGTTGAACAAGTCAACATAAGTGTCGCCGTCCGGGTCGGTATAGCCCGAGCCAGAAGTCCAAGTTTTTTGAAGCTCGCCATTTTTTAAGTCTGGACTTTGAATTGTGTATGTGTCCACGCTGCCATCCACTCGGGCCATATTGATGAACCCTGGATTCCATACCGAAGGGGCGTCATACCACTTGCCGTTGGTATAGGCGCCACTTGTTCCGTTCATGGCAACTTCCGGATTGCCCAAATAGCCATTGGCGTTCCAGCCCAAGGCTCCCTTGGTTTGATCCCATTCTGGCAGAGCTAAAAGAGTTTCCGCCGGCTTTTGAATTCGCGAAATAGTTCGGGTGTCAAAGGTGTACGTGGACGCTGAAATATTGCCTGGCATTTTGTAAAAGTCATCGCAGTACATCACTCCAACAAATGAATTCAGGGAGTAGCTCCGCACGCGAGCCGTAGGATCTTGCGGACTTTTGTAGGCATTTTCGCCTCCGATGTAGTCATACAAACTTCCTTTTTGCAGGGCGATATTTGTTTCATATTGCGGACCAAAGCCGTCGGCTTTGATGGACCCAGGCACGCTTGTTTCAGTGCGCACCCAACCAATGTAGGTGTTGGCCGCGTCTTCGCGGGTTGTGGCAGTGGAGTCATTTGGGTCGGTCTTCAAACTAGTCCAGCCCGCCGGCGTGTCAGTGCGCGGGCTTGGCAAGCGACCCTTGTTGGAGGAACTATAAGTATTGGCGGCAAGTCCAATGGTGCGCAGATTGCCGCGGCAAACAGTTGCGCGACCCGCTTGATTGGCGCGGCCAACGCCAACCATGATCAGTGAAATTAAAATGGCCACAATGGCAATGACAACCAGGAGTTCAATAAGCGTGAAGCCGCGTGCGCTGCGGCGAGCGGATTTTGGAATATGAAACTCCCCGTTGACAAAAAGAAATCGCGGCTTGCGCCAAGATTGAGTAGCGCTCAATAATTCTGAACTCAATCTAAATAATGTGCTTTGAGTCATGAAATAACCAGGACTTTCTTGTGAATGAAATTTGGTCAGCGGTGCTTAGTGCCCGAACAAATTCTGTGTGGCGAACATGCCTTTGGCTTCGAAATAAGCCAACGCTTCTGGAACACTTCGGAACACCTTGGTGGCGGTTTCAGAAATAAATGGACTTGGTGATTTTTTAGGTTTCCAGACCACATAGACCTCTTTGGCGTGCTCAAAGGCGTGTTGTAATTCACGCTCCACGCCGCTGGAAAGCCCGGGAATTCCCCCTGGAAGTTCCGGCACCAAACTCACAATCATGTCGCTTTGGTCGATCAAGCGGAAGTCGCGCATATAAATTTGACCATCCACATCGCCTGCAATATCAAGCACATCGCGCACGGCAAGGCGAAGTTCCGGCGAACCTTTACGGGCGCCAAATGTGTGCGCGGCAACCGTGATGAAATCTTTTCCGTCGCGCGCAGCGGCAAGCGCGTTTTCCAGAAGCAACTTCTCATCCACGTCGCCTGGATCGAATGAGATGAAATGCTTGGCCAACTCAGCGCGGAAGTGATCGATTTCCGCAAGCACATCCGGCATGTCCACAACATGGCTCATTGGGAAACTTGGATACACCTTGCGCATGTCAGGTCGATTGATCATTCGATACGCGGTCTCGGTGGTGTCCACTTGGCGACCGCGGCTCAGAATGTAGAAACCGCCAGGGCAGCCAAGCGCTTGCGCCATAAGTTCGCTGGCCAGAATTTCTTCCTCGCGCCACACCATGCAATCTTTCAGCGTCGCATCTAACACGTGGTCGGCGTGCAGGCGCGCATGCACCACTTCAACATTGTCGACCATGCAAATAAACATGTCGGGTTGCAAGCGCTTGAGAAGATCAAAGTCGCACGCGGCGAACAAGCCGTGGCGCCAACGAAATGTTGCGTGCGTGTTCACGATCACATTTGGATGTTGATTGGCAGGAGAAACTTGGCTGATGATGTCCTTGAAGGCGGAGCGGCGAAGGCTGGCCAAACGGCTCAGCGGCAGATCAAGAATTCGACCGGGCTTCACATCGGCGGCTTCGGCGTACATGAGGTCGCCCACATGGAACACTTCAAGGGTTTCGCCGCGCTCGCCGGCGAGTTTTTGAACCGCCTTCAGGTAGGGCTTTTTATCCATTCCAACTTGACCGGTAATGACTGCTCTCATGCAAAGAGTGTAACTACAAAGCCAGCATATTTGATGCCCTTCATTTGATCTGGAGAGTGTTCAGAACAATAGGGACAGGGCATGATTGCTCGGGGGCATTTTGAAACGCTTCCGCTCAAGAGCCTGCAAATTTCAAATGCTCGACAAAAGTGTCACGCAATGAACTTCAATTGCACGACCTTCGCCGACCGCATCGACACGTTCGTGGGTCTTGCCCTTGACATTGATCTGGCTTGCGTCGCAACCTAGAAGTTGCGCCAGGTGATATCTGATTTTGTCTTTCACGGGCCCAATCTTTGGTCGCTCGCAAATCACGGTGGCGTCCAAATTTGAAATTAGAAATTTTTTCTCGCGCATCAAAGTCAAAGCGGCGCGCAAGAAATGCGAACTGTCCTTGCCTGCCCATTGCGGATCCGTGTCAGGAAAAAGTTGTCCAATGTCTGGCAAGGCCAACGCGCCAAGAATTGCGTCAGTGATTGCGTGAAGCAACGCATCGCCATCGGAGTGACCAACAGGACCACGATCATGATCAATACAGATTCCACCAAGAATAAAAGGCTTTCCCTGACCCGCGGGTGCGAGTGGTTCTAGTCGATGCAGGTCGTAGCCATGGCCAACGCGTATCACTTTAATTGTCTGGAATACTTGAAGATTTGGTGGACACTTTGCCATCTTGTGGCATTGATGGTGGCGGTTGATCCGCCTCTCTATCAGTTCGCAAACGAGTTGTGGCGTCAGGCTCTGGCCAAATTGGACCCTTGCGAATGTCAACATCAATCCGACGCGCCGCGGCTGGCGGACACGTCAACTGATTATCCAGTTTTCCATCTTGCGTTCCCGCGGCCCACACCGCATACACCATTCGATCAGGCGTTGTAACGGGATCATCACCGCCACCAGGAAGAAAATTGAAAGTGAGTTGTTGTCCCGGTGGAATTTCCATTGAGAAGAATGCTTTTTGCGTTCGAACATCAACAACCGTAACCGTGAGCGGTTGCATGCTTGTTGAAATGTAGGTGAAGCCTCGACCGGAAGCTGGCATGAAGCCGCCGCCTGGGTTGTAGCAGCTGGCGATCGTGGAAAGTAGGGCTATGAAAATAGTCTGGCGGATTCGGTTCATGCTGTGGGATACTTTAGCGAACAAGATCAAGTTCTGTTGCCAGTTCAGCGAAGCGGGCGCCACGCGCCTCGTAATTTTGAAACTGATCCCAACTTGCGCAACCAGGCGACAGCAAGACCACGTCGCCGGGGCGAATTCTGGAACGAATGATTTTGACCGCATTTTCCAGTGTTTCGCAATGAATTCCGCCCGCACTAGCCAGTTGATTTCCCGCGGTTCCAATGCAATACAGCCCAGCAAGTCGTGGAGTGAGCGCCACAATAGGTGAAAGATCTGCGCCCTTGCTCACGCCGCCGGCGATGAGATGAATTTGACTGGTGTTGGGAAAACTTTCCACGGCGAACAATGTCGCGGCTGGCGTGGTTGCCTTGCTGTCATTGATCCAGCGAACTCCATTGCAATCCTGCGCCAAGGAAAGTCGATGCGGCAATCCCGTAAAGAGATTCATCTTTGCCGACAATGTTCGGGCGGTTTCGTAAACATCAAGTTGTGGGTTGTCAATTCGCAGCGCCGCCATGCACGCGTGAAGCGCTAGAAGCGCGTTGCGTTTGTTGTGCTCGCCAATGAGTTTTGAATTCTCAAATAGCGGCATGCATTGTTCAACGCGCGTATCAAGTGGCGGATTGTTCCACCACGATCCCGCAGGAAGTTTTCCCCATTCGCAAGCCTGCGTTGGTGATTCAATGTCAAAGCGGGAAAGAAAAATGTGATCGCCCGCAGCGTGATTGCGGATGACGGATTTGCTGGCGCTGTAATGCGCGGCGTCGCCGTGCCAATCAAGATGGTTGTCGCACAAATTTGTCAGCACGCCAATGCGCGCGTGCCAATGTGGATTTCCAGAATCGGGTCCAAGCCACCACAACATAAAACTGGAAAGTTCAAGCACCAGCCATTCATCTGGCCCAATGACAGGGCAATTGTTCAGCAGGCTTCCGCCAATATTGCCCGCGAAATGGGCGCGTTTGCCATGAAATCCGTCAAGCGCGTGGTGAATGAAAGCGGAGGTTGTGCTTTTGCCAGAACTCCCAGTCACGGCAATCACGCGTTGGGCGGGAATGTGTTGCAGCGCAAGACGAAGTTCAGTGGTGACGTGCGCGCCAGCTTCGCGTGCGGCTTTCAGAAATGGATTTGTCCAGGGCTTTGGCACGGCTGGATTGGCAACAACGAATTGCGCATGTTGAAAGTCGGCAAGTTCATGCGCGCCCAGTCGCAGACGCACCACGCCGCTGTCAATAAGCGGCGTGATCTGCGCGATGGACTCTTGCAATTTTTCAGCGCTTGAAAGATCGGTGACCAGAATTTCTTTTGCGCCTTGTTGCGCCAACCACTGCGTGGCGCCAATGCCTCCACCGAAAGCGCCAAGTCCCATGACAAGGCAGCGGCTTCCGCGGATTGTGAATTCATTGGAGACGGTCATTGGTCTTTCAACGAATATGCAATTGGACGCATCCGTTTTTGTTGAGACAAGTTCATCGTCCCGCTTTTTTGTTTCATCGGTTCGGGGTGGCGACTGGCACCCGCACGCCGCTGTCATCGCCCAAGTTCAACAATTCCTCGGCGTAATTGGTGGCGGCCTTGCGCTCAGTGAGCGGGCCTTGCGCATCGCCACGCAAAAACTGGCGGATAAGCCGATCTTTTTCGGGCATTTGCTTGGCGGTCTCATCCGAGGCTTTGCGCAATGTGTCAAAGGCCTGGCGCGTATCAATCATGAGCGCGCGTCCCTTATCAAGCATGGTCATGCGGTCGGCGATGGTGAACGCGCTGTCCATTTCGTGGGTGACCACCACGCTGGTGACGCCAAGTTTGCGAGTGAGATCAACC
>CAIUGT010000089.1 GCA_903898755.1 uncultured bacterium
CGCGTGCCTCGCGGTTCGACGAAGGTTGTTGTGACCACTCCCAACGGGGATCGTGTCGCTCAAAATCCATTTGACGGTGAACTGGTCTTCGGTCCCTTGCGAAATGTGGGCGTGTACAAGGTTGACTATATCGATCCCGCGGGCAAGAACAAATCACGAGTGTTCGCCGTCAACTTGACTGACGCGGCGGAATGCAATGTCGCAGCCGCTGAGCAATTGAGCATTCCGGGCGGCGATGTCCAACCCAAGGCGATCGGTTTTTCAACGCTCGCCATTTGGCCGCTGGTGGTATTGGCTGTGCTGTGTCTGCTCATTGTGGAATGGTTCATCTATTATCGAAACGGAGGCGCGGCATGAGTTCATTGACATTCAAATATGAAAATCGTGGGCAGCATGAGTCGCTGATTGTTGGTGGCGGAATTGATGTCCAAACATTTCCACTGTTCTAGGCGGCCGTGGAAAATCTGGCCGCAAATGGAACAGGCGTGTTGGACGTTGATTTGCGCGATGTGGATGTGTTCAACTCCCCGGCGGTTGGAGCGCTTGTCATGTTGAGCGCGCGCCGGCGCGGGCATGGCGGAATCATGCATCTCATTTGTAAGCCCGACGGAGCCGTAGCCCCCATGATTCGAAGAGCGCGATTAGAAGGTGTTTTCAGCATGAAATTGCTGCCGGCCGACTGACTCGCTTGGGCGTTTGCATGGCTCGAAAAAAATTCGCCAAGCGCGCGTCGCAAGTCGTATGATCAAATTATGAACGCAGACCGCATCGCACAATTTGAAAAAATGGCCGCCGCTGATCCCACAAACGAGATGGCGCACTTCAGTTTGGGAAACGCCTATTTGCAAACGCAGCGTTTCGCCGAGGCTTCCAAAAGTTTGCAACGCTGCCTGGAACTTGTTCCTGACATGAGCAAGGCGTGGCAGTTGTGCGGTCAAGCGGAAATTGGCGCGGGTTGGACCGACCGCGCCGTCGTCACGCTGACCAAGGGTTATGAAATTGCGGCAAGCAAGGGTGATCGCATGCCGCAGCAAGCCATGGCGGAATTGCTTCGATCAATCGGCCGCGAGCCACCGAAAGTCATTTCTCCATCTGAGGAAGAAACCGCCGAGCGTCTGCGCACATCTGGAACATTCGTGTGCACGCGCACAGGTCGACCAGGCACGCAACTTGAAACCGCGCCCATGCGCGGTCCCGTGGGCGAGTGGATACAGAAAAACATTTCCGCCGAAACGTGGAAGAATTGGATTGGTCAAGGCACCAAGGTCATCAATGAGTTGCGCCTTGATTTCTCGCGCGACAAGGACCAAGAGGTTTACGACCAGCACATGAATGAATACTTGGGATTGGACGGGCCAACGCTGGACAAAATTCGCGCTGGCGAAAAAGTGGCCAACTGAAATGGCGTTCAAGCCATCGTCCATTCTTGCAACACGCATCGCGGGTCTTGAACTTTCTTCACCGCTCATCGCCGCCGCGGGTACGGCGGGTGTTGTGGACGAACTCGCCGACGTGATGGACTTGAATATTCTGGGCGCAATTACCACAAAAAGCATTACTCCCGAATCGCGTGAAGGCAACGCGCCGTGGCGCTTGATACAAACCAGCGCCGGCATGCTCAACGCGATCGGCCTTGCTAATCCAGGTCTGGAAATTTTCGCGCGCGACTACGCGCCCAAAGCCGCGCGGCTTCCATGCCGAGTGATTGGTTCAGCCGCGGGCCACAGCGCCGATGAGTTCGCGCGTGTCGCCGCCGGTTTGATTCACTGCGGCATGTCCGCGGTTGAATTGAATGTGAGTTGCCCCAACACATCAACGGGCCGCTTGCACGGCGGCGATCCCCAATCACTTTCGCAATTGATCAAAGAAGTGCGCCCGCATGTTCCAACTGGAAAGTTGTGGATTAAACTTCCACCCGATGGCTCAACCGTCGCGCTTGCCGCCGCGGCCATAGAAGCTGGCGCCGACGCGCTGACCATGTGCAACACCTATCCCGCCATGAAGATTGATCCTGTCACTCGTAGACCCGTGCTTTCAAATGGGCAGGGCGGACTTTCCGGTCCCGCCATTCACCCAATCATTGTGCGGCTGGTGTATGAGGTCTACAAAAATGTCGCCAAGGCCGCAAACATTCCCATTATTGGTTTGGGCGGCATTCTGAATTGGCAAGACGCCGCCGAATTGATTGTCGCGGGCGCAAGCGCTGTGTCCATGGGCACAGCATTTTTTGTGGACCCAACAATTCCCAAAGCTGTCTCCACAGGTTTAACCAAGTGGTGTCAACAGCAGGGAGTAAAAAATATTTCAGAGTTGGTTGGCGCGGCGCACAAGTAAGGAACCCATGTTCGAACAAACATTCAAAAATATCGACGACGTTCTCTGGAAAGATGCAGGCTGCACCAGTGAGTTGGATTACACCGAACAATCTTCATGGCTTCTGTTCCTGAAATATCTGGACACTCTTGAAGCCAACAAGGCCACCGAAGCCCAACTTGCGGGCAAGCAGTACGAACACATTCTTGCCAAGCAGTACCGCTGGGAAAGTTGGGCCGCGCCCAAAGGCAAAGACGGCAAAATCGATCACAACAAAGCGCAGACCGGCGACGATCTGATTGCGTTCGTAAACGACAAACTCTTTCCGCATTTGAAAGGCTTCAAAGCCAAGGCCACCGGCCCGAACACCATCGAATACAAGATTGGTGAAATCTTTAGCGAGATTAAGAACCGCATTCAAAGCGGCTACAACCTGCGCGAGATCATCGATCACATCGACGAACTCCGCTTCGCGTCACAGACCGAGAAGCACGAACTCTCGCACCTCTACGAAGCCAAGATCAAGAACATGGGCAACGCCGGCCGCAACGGCGGCGAGTATTACACGCCGCGCCCGCTCATTCGCGCCATCGTTGCGGTCACCGCGCCCAAACTTGGCGAAACTATTTGTGATCCTGCCGTCGGCTCGGCTGGTTTCCTTTGCGAGTCTTTCGAATACCTCAAAGCCCAGAACCTAAAGCGCACCACCGCGCAGGATCGCGCTTTGCAAGAGCGCACCTTCTACGGGAAGGAAAAGAAATCCCTCGCGTATGTCATTGCGATCATGAACATGATCTTGCACGGCATCGAAGCGCCGAACATTATTCACGCCAACACGCTTGCTGAAAATCTTGCCGACGTGCAAGAGAAAGACCGCTTCAACATCATCTTGGCCAATCCGCCCTTCGGCGGCAAAGAGCGCAAGGAAGTGCAGCAAAACTTTCCCATCCGCACCGGCGAGACCGCGTTCCTCTTTCTTCAGCACTTCATCAAAGTCCTCAAGGCTGGTGGACGCGGCGGCGTCGTCATCAAGAACACTTTTCTTTCCAACACCGACAACGCGTCTGTCAGCTTGCGCCAGAAACTGCTTGAAGAATGCAACCTTCACACTGTGCTCGACTGCCCCGGTGGCACGTTCATCGGCGCGGGCGTGAAGACCGTGGTGCTTTTCTTTGAGAAGGGCACGAAGACGCGCAAAGTCTGGTTCTATCAGCTCGACCCCGGCCGCAACATGGGGAAGACCAACCCGCTCAACGACGCCGACCTCGCCGAGTTCATCGCGTTGCAGAAGACCAAAGCCGACTCGCCCAAAAGCTGGAGCGTGGACGTGGCGGCCATCGACCCGAAGACGTTTGATTTGTCCGTGAAGAACCCCAACGGCGGCGAGGAAATCGCGCACCGCAGCCCGCAGGAAATCATGGACGAAATCGCCGCGCTGGACGCTGAAAGCGCGGAAGTGCTGGGCAACATCAGGGCGTTGCTATGAAGAAGGGGTGGCAGACAAAGACGCTGGGCGAAATCTGCGACATCGAGCGTGGTGGTTCGCCGCGCCCAATTCAGGAGTTCATCACGACCGACCCGAACGGCATCAACTGGATCAAGATTGGGGACGCCACCGCGAGCGGCAAATACATCTACAAGACGGAAGAGAAGATAAAGCCTGAGGGCGTGAAACGCTCCCGCATGGTTTACGAAGGCGACTTCATCCTGTCGAACTCGATGAGCTTCGGACGGCCTTACATCATGAAAACCACAGGGTGCATTCATGACGGATGGCTCGTGCTGCACCAACCCAAAGTCGATCCCGACTATCTGTATCACGCGCTCAGTTCTGATCTCGTGTTTGACCAGTTCGACCGACTCGCCGCTGGCAGCACGGTCAGAAATCTGAACATCGGATTGGCGAAATCCGTTGAGATTCCATACCCCCCGCTGGCCGAACAGCAGCGGATCGTCGGCCTGCTGGACGAAGCGTTTGAGGGTCTCGCCACCGCCAAAGCCAACGCCGAAAAGAACCTCCAAAACGCCCGCGCCCTCTTCGAAAGCCACCTCCAATCCGTCTTCACCCAGCGCGGCCAGGGGTGGGTGGAGACAACGCTCGACAAGATTTCGACCAACCTCGACAGCAAGCGCGTTCCCATCACCAAGAATGTCCGAACCAGCGGCGAGTATCCCTACTATGGCGCGTCCGGCATCGTCGATTACGTCGGCGACTACATTTTCGAAGGTGCCAATCTGCTCGTCTCCGAAGATGGCGCAAACCTGCTTGCGAGATCGACGCCCATCGCGTTTTCAGTCTCCGGCAAATACTGGGTGAACAACCACGCGCACATTCTGAAGTTTGAGAACATGGCGACCCAGCGATTCGTCGAGTTCTATTTGGAAAGCATCAAGCTCGATGACTACATCACCGGCGCAGCCCAACCGAAGCTGAACCAGAAGGCACTGAACTCAATTCCCATTCCGATTCCGAAGTCCGTCGAGACGCAGGCAAAAATTGTTGAAAGCCTTGAGTTACTTCAGGAACAAACCCAACGCCTCGCCCGCCTCTACGAACAAAAGCTCGCCGCGCTGGAGTCGTTGAAGAAATCGCTACTGCACCAAGCCTTCACCGGAGAACTGTGAAGTCCGTTTCCACAGCGGATTTTTCATTATTTTCTAACTGACCGAAACGAAAACCAAACGGGCACGAAAGGATAAACATGAAAAAGAAAACGAATAATTCACCAAAAATCATCAGCCGGCGCTTGGTTCAAACCGCTGCACTAACTAGCGCCGCGGCGCTGGGCCATATCAAGGCCACCGCGGCCACTAGCCCGGATTCAACCCTCTCGCCCGCGCAGCAGAAGCTCAAGGATGTCTGGGAGGAGCACATGAAGTGCGAGTTCGCAACCAAGAGCGTGGATGACACGATGGCGACCATGATTGAGGGCGGACATATCAACCACGTGCCCACGATGACCGGAGGTCAGGGCTTGAAGGCCATTCGGAATTTCTACACCCGTTTTTTCATTCCCCAGATGCCGCCGGACACAAAGACCACGCCGATTTCCCGAACTATTGGGGAGACACAAATCGTGGACGAGATGATTTTTGAGTTCACACACACCGTGCCGATGGATTGGATGCTGCCCGGCATTGCGCCCACTGGGAAACGGGTGGCGGTGGCATTGGTGGCGATCATCGGATTCCGCAAGGGCAAGGTTTCGCACGAGCACATTTATTGGGATCAAGCCTCCGTGCTGGTTCAGTTGGGTTTGCTGGACGCAAGCCGTCTGCCGGTGGCGGGCCGCGAGAGCGCCGCCAAAGTGCGCGACGCCAGACTGCCCTCGAACCAGCTCATCGAGCGCGCCGCCGGCAAAGTGCGTCGAAAAAAACTGACCACCGCCAAGTGAGGCCATGAACGAACCTGAAACCCAACGCCTCGCCCGCCTCTACTTGCGGAAACTCGCCGCGCTGGAGGCGTTGAAGAAGTCGCTGCTGCACCAAGCCTTCACCGGAGAACTATTATGAGCAACGCACCTCGCAACAGCCCACTTAAAATCAAACTCTGCGAAATTGAAGGAGAAACTTCAACGTTCATTCACGCTGAGATTCTTGGAAATGGAAATCTCCAGTTGGCAGGGCAGGATCTTGGCAAAGCGCCACTAGAGCACTTTGGCGATATGGATTACGAGTATTGGCTAACCGTACCGAGTGAACATAAGGATCAGCTTTTGCTTGAATTGCTCAACCAGCTCTATCAAGGCGACATTTTCGTTGTTACAAAAGTTATGGATATTCTGAAGGCCAAGTCCATTCCTTACAAATTCGATAATTACATCTAGCCATGACATCTCTCAATGTCTCCTCTGCCTCTAAGATCGGTAGTACGCCGCGCTGGGGGCGTTGAAGAAGTCGCTGCTGTAACAAGCTTTTACCGAAGAACTGTGAGATCAAAATCCCCCAAGGATTAGCTACCTATGCAACAACAAAACATCCCGATTAGCACACTTGTGGATATGTATAAACGCGGAGAGTTACGTCTTCCAGAGATTCAGCGTCACTATGTTTGGCGTGCGACTCGCGTTCGTGACCTGCTGGACTCGCTGTATCGCGGATACCCGAGCGGATCCATCCTGATGTGGGAGACTGATGAGCCGGTTCCAACCCGTGATGGGGCTATAGATCAAGCCACAACAGCTTTTGCCGGACGTAAATTACTGCTCGACGGACAGCAGCGGCTGACGTCGTTAACCGCGGTCATTAACGGCGAGCAGATCAATGTTCGTGGTCGTAAACGGGCCATTGACATTCTCTTTAACCTGGAGCATCGCGAGGGTCCGCCATCGGAAATTACCGAAGTGGAAGAGGACGAAGCGTCTCTAATCACGCCTGATGACGAGGATACGGATGAGGCAGAGGAGAATGGAGAGGGCGAAGTATCAGTCTCTGACCGGTTTAAACATTTCACATTCGTAGTGGCTAGCGGTGCATTACAGGCCCAGTCGCAATGGGTGTCAGTAAGCGAAGTGTTCAAAACTTCTAATGATTCGGATATTTTAAAGAAAGTCGGGGTCACTTCGCTGGATGATCCTTGTTATCAAAAATATTCTGAACGTCTTACGAAGTTACGACAAATCCGCAACTACAACTATGTGGTCCACGTTTTGGAGCGGACCATGAACTATCAGGAAGTAACCGAAATTTTTGTCAGAGTTAATTCACTTGGTGCAAAATTACGCTCGTCAGATCTTGCGTTGGCCCAGATCACATCGCGGTGGCAAAACCTGCTTAAGGAGTTAGAAAAATTTCAAGAGGAATGTGAACAGGGGTGGTTTACAATCGACCTTGGACAACTTGTTCGTGCTATTGTGATCTTTGCAACAAAGCAGTGCTTGTTCCATACGGTCGGAAAGACTTCGGTACCCGAACTTAAACGAGGTTGGGAACAAGCAAAAAAGGGACTCAGCTTTGCTATTAACTTTCTGCGGACCAACGCGGGTATTGAGGACGAGTCACTACTGTCCTCACCAATGTTCATTCATGTCATAGCGGCTATTAGCATTGTGAAACAAAATCAGCTAACGCAGGCAGAACAAAATTCCTTACTTCACTGGTTGTTGGTGGCTAACGCCCGCGGGCACTTCTCGCGCGGCTCGACCGAGACACTATTAAACGAAGACCTAAATATTATCTTCCGTACTGGCGAAATCGCTGCGCTGATGGAGCCACTGAAGCGGCAGTTCGGACGGTTACAAATTGAGCCAAGCGATCTCGTTAACCGTGGCGCGAACAGCCCGCTTTTCTCGCTGGCTTATCTGGCAATTAAGGACGGTGGAGCCAAGGACTGGTTCAGCGGTTTGGGTCTTTCGCTTACTCATCAAGGCAGGTTGCACTTCATACAGTGGCATCACATTCATCCAAAGTCGTTACTGAAGGAGATGCACTATGAAACAGGCGAAATTAACGAAATCGCTAATATGGCGTTTATCACAGGACAGACCAACCGTCGTATCAGCAATAAGCAGCCATCCGAGTATCTCGCTGAAATCGTAAAGAATCAGGGTCAGCAAACTTTGGACGCTCAGCTCGTGCCAAACGACCATGTACTGTTTCAATTGGAGAATTACCGAGAGTTTCTAAAGGTGCGCCGTGAAGCACTAGCTAAACGCATGAACGAATTCATCCTTACAAAGGCTGGCCTTAAGTGAACGAAGCCGAAACAAGAGCCGAGCACATTGATCCCGCGTTGAAAGCCGCGGGTTGGGGCGTTGTGGAAGGCAGCAGAGTTTCGCGCGAGTTTCCAATCACCAAAGGTCGGCTTGAAGGACTTGGTCGACGCGGCAAGTCGCTGTCGGCGGATTATGTATTGATCTATCGCAATCACAAATTGGCGGTGATTGAAGCGAAGGCGTGGAATGAAGCTGTGAGCGAAGGCGTAGCGCAAGCCAAGAACTACGCGCAGAAACTTGCGATTCGTTTCACTTATTCCACCAATGGCCAAGGCATTTATGCCGTTGATATGGAATCTGGCAAAGAGAGCGCGCTGGCGTCCTATCCAACGCCTGAAGAATTGTGGGCGCTGACGTTTGAGAAGGCCAATGCTTGGCATGATCGATTTGCCGCGGTTGCATTTGAAGACAAGGGTGGATCGCATCCAAGTCGCTATTACCAAGACATTGCCGTCGAGCGCGTGATGGATGCAGTTTCAAACAACACGAAGCGCATCTTGCTGACGCTTGCCACCGGCACTGGAAAGACATTCATTGCGTTTCAGATTGCGTGGAAACTTTTCAACAGCCGCTGGAATCTTGGCGGCGAAGCAACTCGGCGACCGCGTATTTTGTTTTTGGCCGACAGAAATATTCTTGCCAATCAGGCTTACAACGCTTTCTCTGCATTTCCCGACGACGCATTGGTGCGCATTTCGCCTGGCGATATCAGCAAGAAGGGAAAGGTTCCCAAGAACGGAAGTATCTTCTTCAGCATTTTTCAAACATTCATGAGTGGTCGCAATGCGGCTGGTGAACCCGCTCCATACTTTGGCGAATACCCGCCCGACTTCTTTGACTTCATTGTGATTGACGAGTGTCATCGTGGTGGCGCGAAGGATGAAAGCAACTGGCGTGGCATTCTTGAATACTTCGCGCCAGCTGTGCAACTTGGTCTCACTGCAACTCCAAAACGCACGGACAATGTTGATACCTATCGATACTTTGGCGATCCAGTTTATGTCTATTCACTTAAAGAAGGCATTAACGACGGCTTCCTCACGCCGTTCAAAGTGAAGCAGATCCAGACCACGCTTGACGAGTACGTGTATGTGCCAGACGACGAGTTGATTGAGGGCGATGTTGAGGGCGGCAGGGTGTATGTCGAAAAAGACTTCAATAAGATCATTGAGATCAAGGCGCGCGAGCAGAAGCGCGTTCAGATTTTTATGGATTTGATCAACCAGAATGAGAAAGCATTAGTGTTCTGCGCAAATCAGGCGCACGCGCTGCAGGTGCGCGATTTGATCAATCAGCTGAAGACCAGCACTGATCCAAACTATTGCCAGCGCGTCACCGCCGACGATGGCGAATTGGGCGAGCAGCATCTGCGCGATTTTCAAGACAATGAAAAAACAATTCCTACTATTTTGACGACTTCACAGAAACTCTCAACTGGAGTTGATGCGCGCAACATTCGCAACATTGTCTTGATGCGAACAATCAATTCAATGATTGAGTTCAAGCAGATTATTGGTCGCGGCACGCGGCTGTATGACGGCAAGGATTATTTCACCATTTATGACTTTGTGAAGGCGCATCATCATTTCAATGACCCCGAGTGGGATGGTGAACCCGAAGCGCCGGAACCTGCGATTCCAGGCGGAGATGCTCCCAAGCCACCGCGCGAGCCAAAGGAACCAGGTGAAGAACGCCCGACAAAGATTCGCATCAAATTGGCCGATGGCAAGGCGCGCACAATTCAACACATGATGAGCACAACCTTCTGGCATCCCGACGGAACGCCCATGTCGGCGCAGCAGTTCATGGAAATGTTGTTTGGCAAGTTGCCAGACTTCTTCAAGAACGAAGCGGAGTTACGCACGATTTGGAGTGACCCTGCAACGCGTAAAAAATTATTGCAAGGCTTGGCGGATAATGGATTTGGTGGCGAGCAGTTGGTGGAGATGCAGAAAATTATCGACGCGGAAAAAAGTGATCTGTTTGATGTCCTTGCGCACGTTGCGTATGCCGTTGCGCCAATGACTCGCGAAGCAAGGGCAACACGAGCGCGTGTGTATATCAGTAATAGTTTTAGTAATAAGCAGCAGGGGTTCTTAGATTTTGTGCTGTCGCATTATGTGCGCGTTGGTGTGGAGGAACTTGATCTTGACAAGCTCACGCCACTTCTGAAGTTGAAATATCACGATTCGATTCCTGATGCCGTTGCTGACTTGGGGCAAGCAGATCAGATCCGAAATGTTTTTGCTGGCTTTCAGAAATTTCTATACCAGAAACAAGCGGTTGCTTGAATTGCATAACTCAGCGAGTTTGCAAGATGTACATCTAGGAATGCGAATGCGAAATTCAGGTGCTTTTCGCAACAGGCTTGCGCTTGGCGGCGGCTTCTATTTCAGCCAATTCCAAGTACAAAATGCGTTTGCATGAAAGGCATTGAATTAATGACGTTCCATCGCCAAGCAGGCGTGAATACAACTGGTACGGAATTTCAACATTGCACGCGGTGCATGCGTATTCACGCGAACGCGCGTCCACGGTCATCACTGGTGACACGGCTTCGCCGTCATGAATGTTCGCCACCTCGTCAAAGATGCTCATGGATGTCGCTGGAACATGCGACGCGGCGGCGGCTCGTTCGCGATCAAGTTCGCCAAGACGCGCGCCAGTTTCCTGAGTGCGCTCATTCATTTCAGCGGCCGCTTTGTCGCGCAGCGTGGTTCGCTCCGCCAACTTGGTGTCAAACTGCGCAATACGAGCGAGCAGTTGTTCCACTTTTTCCATTTGAGCTATGGCCTGTTGTTCAAAATTATCTTTTTGCAACTCAAGCGATTTCAGGCCGCTCAGAATTGCGCTGTACTGCTTGGTGTTGCCGCTGTTGTTCAACTCGTCGCGCATTTTTTGAATTTGAACACCAACGCCGTTGGCTTCCATTTCCAAGTTGGCGACTTGCGCCTGCGTGTGCTTGCGCTGCAACTCAACTTCATCGCGCTGAGCAAGCAAATCTTTCATCTGCGTTTCTTGCGTCTTTAAATAATGATGGGCTGAATCCAGTCGACCTCGAAGCGCGCGCACTTGGACATCGACACTGTGAAGAGCAAGAATTTGTTCCATTAATGACATGCAGAATTTCCTTTAAGAAGTTTAAGAGTAGCAAGGAACCACGAATGCTCCCAAGTGAATTGCTTGAACTTTGTGAGTGGATGAATAGCAATCAAAACCACTGTGATTGGTTGCTTTCGGCGTAAAGATTGCGCAAATGCGCTTCAATTACAGTATTGGTGTTGACGATTTGGCAAGCAACCACAACGCCAACGGCGCTGTTGGAAGCAGGCTGTCCATGACATCAAATACGCCGCCCATTCCAGGCAGAATACGCCCCGAATCTTTAGCCATGGCTTCGCGTTTCAGAATGCTTTCCGCCAAGTCACCCAACATTCCAATGAAGGCCGCGAGCGCGCCAAACAAAACTCCAACAAGAATTGGTTTTTCAAGAGCTATGGTCAATGCCGCGCCAACCACGCAGCTCAGAAGAATTCCACCCACAAGTCCTTCCCAACTTTTCTTTGGCGACACCCAAGCCGCCATACGATTTTTCCCAAGCACAACTCCGGTGAAGTACGCGCCAATGTCGCCGGACTTCACCGTTAACACCGCCCATGCCAAAGCCCATGCGGGAAGAGTTGATCGCATATCGATCCAGCAAGAGGGAAGCCATCCAATCCATACGGTAATTAAAACCCAATAGCCCAAACCTGTCAGAGCGGCGAACCATTTTTTGCTAAGCGCCGCAATCAATGAAGGCAATAGAGCGAGCAACAAAACATTGCTCGCCAACCATGTGATAATGACCCACTGAAATGAATGCGCGCATCCCAAAATGAATGCATTAAGGGCCACGCACAGTGTCCATGCGAATCCTGGTGCGTCCTTGTTAATGGCGCGCAACATGCGCGATAATTCCAGCGCAAGCAGTGGAAGAATAATCAGCGCGCTTGCCGCAAATAAAATGCCGCCTGCTGGAACCTTTTGCATAGGCAGCCACTTCTCAGCGACGCCTGTGAAATGTTCATCAGCGTAGAGCAAGCCAAGGAGAGACGCGATCAGTAGAAAACCAATAAAAATGCGGGTAATCATTGGTGGTCTATCAACCTAAAATTTGACTGCATGTCAATAAATTGGAACGCTGGGATCAATATCCACGCTCCACAAGTGAATACCACCAGCCATGCTCAAGACATTCTGCACACCCGCATGTCGCAACACGGCAGCGGCGCGCAAGCTGTTCACGCCGTGGTGGCACAAGGTCACCACACATGATCCATCCGCATCCACAACTTCATCGGCGCGCGATTCAATTTCTTGCAACGGAATATGAATGGTGTCTGGTATGCAAGCAATCTCGCGGCCCGATTGCGGACGGACATCGACCACAATTATTTTTTCGCCGGCGGCTTTACGCCGAACATATTCACGCGGCGTGATTTCCCAATCGGGTCGCAGCGGATATCCAGGCGGAAGTCCGCGCTCGTCCACTTGAAAACCATCTGCTCCAGAATTCAGTGGGCTCATGGCTTGGTTGTTTCCTTGACTGAAACCCATTTCCAAAGTCCATCGTTGCCCTGTGTTTGATTGACCGGCAACACGCCAACTGCTTGCATGGGTTGATCAACAATAAGCCATGGCGGTTGACCGGTGGCCATGCGCACGGGTGAAATCACCAATAAGAAAGCTGGCCATACAACATCGGCGGCGCCATCGGTTGCGGCCGCGCCAACGCTGCTTGAAAGGTAAAGAGAATCCGCAACTGTTGGAAAAGTTTTTCCATCGCGCGCGTCCGTTCCATTTAATAGCAAAAGTTCGGAGTATGTTGGTCTCGCCTCAACTTGTCCCCGCGGCGCGTCAACCACTTGCACATCCCAATTGCGCCGATCAAGACCCTTCAAACTGGCGGGACTTGCAGCGGCGGGCGCCGTTGAAGGCATGGGACTATTCAAATCTGGAATTGGGTCATTGCCCGCGTGTGTCAATGTGTTTGATTGATTCAGGCATCCACCAAGTGGAAGAATTGCCGCGCAAAGAATTGCGTGAGCGAAAATCACGCGTGGGAAAGACGCAACTGAATTGGCCGCGCTGTTTTTGAAACAGGAAGTCGCGGAAAATGGTTGGATTGAGTTGAAGTGGTCAAACAAATTCATGATTCTGAGTTCCATGGAATTCGCGCCTTGGCGAACGCCGATTCAATCGTATCCAAATCAAAGCCCGCGCGCGAAAATGTCCGCGCGATAGAAGTGGCGGATTTACCAGCGCGAACAAGGCGCTTGGCCTCCGTGCACAATTGCGTCAGCGAGGTCGCTGCGACGCGCGCGGATTTTTCCGCGATTGAATCTGGAACGCCTTCGCCGCTGAGGCGTGCTTGCAGCAATTCGGGCGAGATAATTTTGCGCTCCATAAATTTGGCCGCGCGTCGCGTGGCGTAGGTCTTGTCATCAACCCAACCCGCGGCGCACATTTGATCCACGGTCACTTGCGCAATAGCTTCTGGCCACTTTCGGCACAAGCGCTCCAACAAAAGAGCGCCCGTGAAATCGCGCTTCGCTAAAAACGCAAGGGCCGCCGCGTGGCAGGAGTTCAATTGCGCCAAATGTTCAACCTTGCGCGCCTTGGCCTTGTTCCAAGTGGCGCCAACGTGAATACCAAGTTTGTCCGCGTAGTCGCGGCGCAGTGGACCCATGCGTGCGCCATCCACAAACCAATACATCAGTCCAGGATCATCCGCGTGCACGATAATGTTGTCGATTGTGTGAGCCATAGGTGTGCGCGCCAATTATGGCGTTAATTCATCAAGATAGGACGACAATTCCGACGTGGCTTTCATATCTTTTGCGTGCTTGGCATGGGCCAGGCCGCGTTGCAGCACAGCGACTGCTTCGTCCACGCGTTCGCAACGCTCCAATATTTTCGCGTAGTGATAGTGGCCGTAGGCGTGCGTGGGGTGTTGCGCCAAAAGTTTTTCAAACCATTGCAGCGACATGGGCAATTCATTGGCGCTGGCGTATTCCTGCGCGATGCTGTAAATACAAAAGTCGTCCGCGGGGTCCGCGGCGTGCAACTTTTGCAACTGTTCAAGTCTTGATTTGGTTTCCACGCTCACAGCGTAGCGGGGCTCAACAATTTCGCGC
>CAIUGT010000090.1 GCA_903898755.1 uncultured bacterium
CACTGCGCCTAAAAATAAAACGCAGGCGCAACGCCAAAAATCAGAGTTGTAATTTGGGCGCGCTTATTTTTGTTCGCTCAATGTTTCACGCGCAAGAAGCGCCGCGCCCAACATGCCGGCGTCATCGCCCAATTGACTTGGCACAATTTCGCAGCGCTGCAACGTTTGCGGAAATACAACCCGCTCAAAACTCTCGCGCACGCGGTACAGATATGGTTTGCCAAGAGCCTCGGAAACGCCGCCGCCAAGCACCACGGTTTGCAAACTCATCACCGTAATCAGATTGGCAATGGTCAAACCCAGCAATTCTGCCGATGCATCCACGACTTTGCGCACAAGTGGGTCGCCCTTGGAATAGCACTCCGCCAGCACACTGCTTCCAATCGCGGATGGATCGGGCTTGCCTTCGTCGTCTTTTTCCTTGTTCAAAAATTCACGCAACATGCTGTCGGGATAATGCCCAAGCAACATCATCATGCTGCGCACCAAAGCCGTTCGGCTGCAGTGATCTTCCAGCGTTCGATGACCCGGACCAGCTCCTGGGAAAAGCACAACATGCCCAACTTCGCCAGCGGTGTGAAACGGTCCACGCCACAATTTTCCATTCAGAATCATTCCACCGCCAATGCCGGTGCCAATCCACATGGCCAGCAAGTCACCACGATTTTTACCTGCGCCCAAACGGCTTTCACCAAATGCGGCGACATTCACATCGTTGTCAACCACCACGGGCATGTTCAACTTTTTAGACATGATGTCGCGCAGCGGAACTTTTTTCCAACCAAGATTGCCCGCGTGAATGACGCTGCCCTTGTCCCAATCCACGGCGCTTGGCGCTCCAATGCCCGCGGCCTCGATATCTTTCATGGAAAGCTTCCCGTCTTCGCACGCGCGCTCAATGCCTTCAACCATGCGAGAGAGAACTTTCTCGCGGCCCTCGGCCGCCTTGGTCTTGCGGCGCGAACGCCCAATGATTTTTCCCTTTTCATCAATGACGCCAATACTCATGTTGGTTCCGCCCAAATCAACACCAACAATGGGACCAGTGAAACGTTGTTTGCGATCTGCCATGCACGGAATCTAGCCGACCTTGCGCCGCGCTTGGTTACACTCAAACGCGTGACAGAGAAACACACACTTTCGATCGAGGAAACAGCCCATGTCGCCAAATTGGCGCGGCTGGAAATTGCGCCCGCACAACTTGAACAGTATCGCGGCGAACTCGCCAATGTCCTGGGCCATGTGGCCAAGTTGAAGACCATCAATGTGGATGGCATTGATCCTCTGACAAGTCCGGTGGATTCCACCAATCGACTTGCGGCCGATCAACCAGGCGCCACTCTTTCACTTGATGAATTATTTATGAACGCCCCCGCCGTTGAAGGCCGTTTCATCGCGGTTCCAAAAGTTCTGGCGGAGGAAAATTCATGAGCGTGCCAATGATGGACGCCGTCTCCATTCGTGACGCGGTGCGTTCTGGAATTGTTTCCGCCGAACAAGTAGCGAATGATTTTGTGCGCCGCGCGCAAACTGCAAACTCTTCGCTGAACGCGTTTCACGAACTGTTTGAAAGCGAAGCCTTGGAAGCCGCGCGCGCTGTTGATGCGAAAGTGAAAGCGGGAAAAGATCCTGGTGCGCTTGCAGGTGTGCCCGTTGCCGTGAAAGATAATTTGGCGACCAAAGTTGGCCGCACAACTTGCTCAAGTAAAATGTTGCAGCACTATCGCTCGCCTTTCACCGCCACGTGCGTTGAGCGTCTTCAAGCCGCGGGCGCTGTGGTGATTGGAAAAACAAACATGGATGAATTCGCCATGGGCTCAAGCACGGAACATTGCGCGTGGGGACCCGTGAAAAATCCATGGGACACAACGCGCGTTCCAGGTGGCTCCAGCGGCGGTAGCGCCGTGGCCGCGGCCGCTGGTTTATGCGGTTTTTCCCTAGGAAGTGACACAGGTGGCAGCATTCGCCAGCCCGCATCTTTATGTGGTTGCGTTGGCTTCAAACCCACCTACGGTCGCATCAGTCGCTACGGATTGGTCGCCTTTGGAAGCAGCCTTGATCAAGTTGGTCCGCTGACCCGCAGCGTGCGTGATGCCGCGCTGACCTACCAAGTCATGGCTGGTATTGATGATCGCGACAGCACAACCGCCGATCTCTCGGTGGAAGATCCAATGAAGGATTTGGAAACTCCCATCGCTGGTCTGCGCGTTGGCGTGCCTAAACAATATTTAAGCGATGCCAATGATGCCACGGTGAACGCGTGCGTGAACGACGCGCTGCAACGCCTACAAAAATTAGGCGCGACTCTTGTTGAAGTGGATCTGCCATTGACGGACATTGGCATTAGCACCTACTACGTGATTGCGCCCGCGGAGGCCAGTGGAAATTTGGCGCGATTTGATGGCATTCGATATGGCCATCGCGCCGCGTTGAAGACCGGCGAAAGTTTGGACACGCTTTACTCACGAAGTCGCGCCGAGGGATTTGGTCCTGAAGTGCAGCGACGCATCATGCTTGGAACCTATGTGCTCAGTTCCGGGTATTACGACGCCTACTACGGCCGTGCGTTGCGCGTGCGGCGACTGATCAAGGCGGAGTTTGACAACGCGTTCGCCAAGTGCGATGTCATTGCCGGTCCAGCGAGTCCGTCTCCTGCGTTTCCTTTTGGTGGCATGGGCGATCCGCTGAAAATGTATCTGTGCGATGTCTACACGGTGAACACAAATATCGCTGGTTTGCCCGCGATTTCAGTGCCGATTGGCTTTGCCACCGAGGGCTCGCGTTCACTGCCAATTGGTCTTCACTTGCAAGCGCCCGCATTCGCCGATGCAAAATTATTGCGCGCCGCACGAATGGTTGAGAAACTTTTTCCTGAACTGGCGCGACAAGCGCCACACTCTTCCTAAAGCCAAACTCAAGAATGTTATTGCGTAGACGCCGCAGCGATTGGCGCCGCCTGAGTCGGACGAGGAATTGCGCCCAACTCGTGAAGTTGCCAATAGAAAGATTTCACAAGCGCCTCGGCGTCCTTTGTTCTCTCGCCAAATAATCCCAATGTCGCCGTGGCGCTCATCACCCCGTTGACCGCATCGCCTTTGACCACAAGTTCGCCCGAATCATTGTTCAAGGCAACAACGGTGATACGCAGTCCGCCTGGCTCCACAAACTGCGCAACCACGGCCATCTCCACTTTTCTGGCTCCAATAATGGCGGCTTGATACACATCCGACCAACGACCTTGAGACGATGTTTCAAGCGGCCGCGTTGCATCAATGTTTTGTTGCGTGCGAGTGGAAGCCATGGCATTGAGCACTCGCTGCGACTCGGCATGCGTCAGTTCTCGATTGACGCTGGCAAGATCTCCTGGAAACACTTCGTTGGATTCAACGATTGGCTTTGACTTTGTGCAGGCACCACACAAAAGAGTTGCCATCAATACGCCGCGGCTCAACAATGTCTCAACTGTGTTCACGCCCACCACTCTAGCGAGTCCCCGCGTTTATTTTTGGACCGCCGCGTCGGCAATTCGCAAAACAGCGTTGCTGACTGCGTATTCGTGGAGTTTTTGCAACTCAATCCAGCGCAATTTTGCTTGCGAACGAAACTTGACCAAATACACACGAATTCGGATTGTGCGATGCGTGGTGAGAAATTCAAACTCTCCACGGAATTGCTGAATGTGTTCAATATCGCCCACCTCACGAAGCAAAGTTGCCGAGCTCAATACGGAGGAAGATTCAAAAACGGGTGGCGACAACATGCCCGCCCACAATCCTTTGGCGGGTCTTGTTTGCACCCCTATTGTTGAACCACGAATTTCCACAAGGGCGTGGTGCACAACCGTTCGCCTTGGTGCGGCGGATTGTTTCAACGGAACAAATTCTTGGGAGTTGGCTTTAAACGCCGCGCAACAGGAGCGCACTGGACACTCCATGCACCGCGGATTCTTTGGAACGCACACGGTCGCTCCCAATTCCATCAACGCCTCGTTCAGCACCGCCGCAGATTTTGCGGAACGCACACATTTTTCCGCCGTGCTCCACAACCACTCTTGCGCGATTTTGTCTTTGGCGCTTTCCCGCCGATCGGCCAACCTTGAAAACACGCGCGCGACATTGCCATCAACAATTGGCGCGGCTTGATGAAACGCAATACTGGCGATGGCCCCCGCCGAGTAGCGACCAATTCCTGGCAACGATTGCAACTCATGCACGGTTGACGGAACACGTCCGCCAAACTGCGTTGAAATTATTTTTGCCGCTGCCTGCAAATTTTTCGCGCGCCGGTAATAACCCAACCCCTGCCACAGCGCAAGGACATCTTGTTCAGGCGCCTGCGCCAGCCGCTTTGGGGTTGGAAACTGTCTTACAAATGCTGGAAATTTTTCCGCAACTCGACTTGCTTGAGTCTGTTGCAACATGACTTCGCTCACAAAAACGCGCCAAGGCGAGCGCCGATTTCGCCAGGGAAGATCACGCAAAACAAGGGGAAACCAAGCCTCTAAGCGCAAAACCGCGCTTAGAGAAACCCGCACTTGTTTGGCAACCTTTCTGTTCACTTAAGCGAATACTCCCTTGCGGCTCCGCCGATGTCCATTTACCCTATCCGACCACCGTTCGGCAATCAAATTTAGACCCCCGTCATGGCAAAAATTTTCTACACAATTGAAGAAGCGTGCGCCAAGCTTGGCAAGAGCGAGGCTGATCTTTTGGCCCTCATCAAATCTGGAAAACTCCGTGAGTTCCGCGATCAAGATCAATTGAAATTGAAAGTGGAGGATGTCACAAGTCTCTCTGATAGTGGACTTGATATGGGCTCCAAACTGAAAAATTTGTCCGACGGCAGCGGCAGCTTTGAACTTGATTTGTCCGACTCCATGTCGCCCGCGCTTGCCCAAGACCCAAAGGGCGCAAGTCCTGTTGGCCCCACTGCTCCGCCAGCCATTGAAGATGATTTGGTTCTTGACCTTGGTTCAATGGCGAGTGGTGAAACTCCAGCGGCTGCCGAACAAAGTGGCGCAGGCAATGATGCATTCACTTTCGAACTTGATTTGGACGAGTCCACCTCAAGCACTCCGCCGGCAAAATCAGCCGCACCAGTGGTCGCCAAAGTTGCGATTGATGATGACGCGATCACACTTGAACTTGATTTAGGTGATTCACAACCCGCCACGCCAACACCAGCGAAGTCGAAGACTGCGCCAAAAGTTGCCGCCGCGATGACGGATGATCTTTCATTTGAAGATGATTTAGGCGCAGATTTGGCTCAAAGCGCGGTTGCGCCCGCCGCCAACAAATTCGATCAAACAACTGAAGACGCCCGTGATGGAAGCGCGATGGGCTTTGACAGCCGCGTTGATAGCGCGCTTGGTGGTTCAGCGGGTTTGGATGCTGACACAATGAATTTGGATCAACCAGGTTCTGGCAGCGGACTTTTGGATCTCACTCAAGAAAGTGATGACAGCCAAATGGGCGCGGCGCTGATGGAATCCACATTTGAAAGCGATGATGAAGCGCCTAAAAACGCAAGCGGAATCTTTGGTGGCGCTGCAAGTGAAAGCGGAATCAATGAGGCGGTTGTTGGCGGCGGAGCTTTAGGCTCTGCAGTTCCAGCGTTCGCGGGCGCGGCCATGGCTGGAAGCGAAATCTACAGCGGCTCATGGAGCGGTCTCACCATCGGATTACTTGTTCCGACAATCGTTGGACTTTCCGCGACAGCGGCCATGTTGGTTATCAAAACACTTGGCGGAACACCCGATCTTGCAATCATGTTCTCAAGCGATTGGATCATGTGGACTGGTGGATACGCCGGTGCGATCGCGGTCTGTGGCGGAATTGGTTTCTTTGTTGGCAAAGCCACCGAGTAAGCGGACATTTTTCAATGTTGACCAAATACGGAATGAACCAGTGGCTACCCACCGCTGTGATTGTGCTGCCCATTGCCGCCGCGTGCGCGTGGTTGGCCAAATCGGGGGAACCAATCTGGTGGATTCCCGCCGCGGTACTTGTAGTCATTTGGCTTTGTTTTGCGGCTTTTTTTCGTGATCCACCGCGCCGGGCAGAGTCCAATGATCCGCAAATTTTCTTAAGTCCCGCCGATGGAACCATCAGCGCGGTGATTCGCGTGGCGCATCACGAAGCGACCAATGGTCCCGCGCTTGTCATACGAATTTTTCTCAGCGTGCTTGATGTGCATATCAACCGAGCGGCGCAAGAAGGCACGGTGGTCCATGTTCGTCATCAACCTGGCCGCTACTTGGACGCGCGCATGGCGGCTGGCGCGCGCGTGAATGAAAATCTTTTGCTCACAGTTCAGCTGAACGATGGCCGCAACTACGGCATCAGACAAATTTCGGGCGCGATCGCGCGTCGAATTGTGTGTCCAGTGAAACTTGGAGATCGCCTTCTTCGTGGCCAGAGATATGGAATGATTCAGTTTGGTTCAACCACCGAACTCATTCTTCCGCAACCCGATCAAGCGACGTCCTTGGTCACCGAAGGCGCTCGCGTGTACGCGGGCCGAACCTCGCTTGCGCGCTTGAGTTCAATCAACTCAACCAAATAAATCTGGCTCATCTTCGAATGAATCGTGTGGCCACGCTGGAGAAATTCGGCGATGGATTCGCGCGTCGAACGCCAATTGTCCAGCGAGAGCGCTGCACACATCGCCAAGCCCTTGTTCCGCTTGCGATGGACGCGTTCCCACAGGTCCCACAATCAAAATGCACGCCAAACATTCGCCATTGGCGGAACATGGAGCCAACATGGCCCAACGACCCGCAAACGGCTCGTACTCCTGCGCATCCACAAATTGGCGAACATCGTCCACCATGCGCGGCTTCTTTTCTCTTAAAATCTGCGGTAATTGCCGTGTTTCAAGATCGCTTAACAAACGCGCGGACAAAATAGCGTTGGCGCCGCCGTTGCCTGCCGAAGCCGCGAGACCAGTTTGAGAATCCGGACCAATGAGCCAAGACACAATCATTGCTCCTGGCAAACAGCGCTCGATAAAATCAACCGCCGCACGCGACGCTGTTAATGGATCAAGCGACCGAGCGAGCACCTCCGTGAGCGTGTCTATCTCTGGCAATTTCAAACGCGGAAACTGTGTCCGTGGATTGTGCGCTTGCAAAATGCGCAGCAACTTTTCAAGATCAGCTGTTGGCTCCTTTGGATCATGCACTTGCGTGGCCAAAGACTTCAGCGTGACAATTCTTTCGTTGCGCTCACGACACAGCCGGGCAACGCGCACAGCGGTTCGCATAATGTTCACAAAATCATTTGGAGACACATCGGAAACCACGCTTTGCAAATTGTCATACGACGCGAGTGTTTGTGGAACATCATGCGTTGATTCGCACATGACAACAATTTTCGTGTAGTGGGAGACAGTCCGAAGCAGTCGAATTGTTTTTGTGATCTCATCAATCTCCTGATTGAGATCGATCACCACCGCATCGACCACTTGTTCAACACACCGAATGCCGGCGCGCTCCACATCGGACACCATTTCCACTTGAAATCCGTAATCCACCAGTGGCGCGACCAATGTTGTCCAATTGGCGCAGCCGCCGGCCACAAGTAGTCGACCAGGCTGCTGATTGGATGAATGATTTGAGAATTGCGATTCCATAGTTGCAATGGAATCGACTCATATGGATGGTCACTTTGGCCCTGGGCGTCTCAAAAACAAGATGCCGTTCCGTCTATGCGGTCTGTTCAGTTCGTTCCGTGCCGTTCGCGCCAAAGTCGAACCGCCTCCGCTTCGCGGGGATACACGGGAAGAATATGTTCGGGTGAAATGTGGTGGCCACGCGACAAAATGCGGCACGCCACCCGCCACACGGCTTTAGCGGTTGGCTGAAGCGCAATAATGGAGTTGCCACATTCAAGCGCTTTCGCACGCCAACTTTCTGGCAAATGCTCGTCGGCAATCAGCGCATCGCCAGTTTGCAATGGCCAGTCGCTTAAATCACGTACGCCAATCTGTTGCGGCACATCATTTCCATCACGCGAATTCAAAACTTTTGCCATCCAGCAACCATCGCTCTTGGATGCCAGCGCAACCCACGCTGATTGTTCGGGCACAATGAGTTCTGACACCACAGCTGATTCCCTTGCAACAACCGCCGCGGAAATTTGCACAATA
>CAIUGT010000091.1 GCA_903898755.1 uncultured bacterium
AAAAATATGAAATTTGACATGGTGCCATACACCACTTTGGACGACGCCCTGCGCGCCTTGGACAGCGGACAAATTGGTGCGGTGTTGGGTGAAAGCGTGCGACTACGTTGGCTCATGAATCAACCGAAATGGGACACCCTCATCATGCTCCCTTCGCCAATTGTCACGCTGTACTCTGTATTTCCCGTTTCCGATGAAGTGGATCCACAAACATTGGATGTTCTGAATTATCACTTGCTGAAAATCACCGACTCGAAAGAGTGGGAAGCCCTGCGACATTTATTTTTAGGAGATCAATCATGAGTGGAGATTTTGCGTTTCTTGGAGTTCCTCGTTGCCTCATTGGCATGGTGCATTTGGCGGCATTGCCTGGTTCACCGCGCTCTGAATTGCGCGTCTCCGAAATTGCGCGCCAAGCGGTGATTGAGGCCAAGTTGCTTGAGCGACTTGGCTTTGACGCCATCATGATTGAAAACATGCATGATTTGCCTTATTTACGCCGCCATGTGGGCAGCGAAATTGTAGCGGCCATGAGCGCGTGCGTTCTGTCCGTGCGCGCCGCCGTGAAAATTCCAATTGGCCTGCAAATTTTGGCTGGCGCAAATCAAGAAGCCATGAGCGTGGCGCATGCATGCGGCGCCGCGTTTATTCGCGCGGAAGGTTTCGCGCTTGCATCCGTTGCCGACGAGGGAATTTTTGACCAAGCCGACGCGGGACCACTTTTGCGGCACCGAAAAATGTTGGGCGCTCAGCGCGTCATGATCGCGGCGGATGTATTAAAGAAGCACGCCAGCCACGCCATTACCAGCGACTTGAACGCCGCCGAGCAAACCCGAACGCTGATTTTCTGCGGCGCGGACTCCATCATTGTCACGGGCAAAGCCACGGGTCAGCCGGTGGACTTTGAGCAACTGGGATTAGTGAAAGAAGCGTCCCGCGTGCCCGTGCTTGTGGGTTCCGGAGCGCGCGCCGACAACGCGTCTGAACTTCTGGAAATTGCCGACGGCATTATTGTGGGCAGTGACTTGAAGCGTGGCGGTCGTTGGCAAAATCCAATTGATCCAACTCGCGCCAAGGCTTTTATTAAAGCCGCCCGCAAAAAATAATTGAATGCATTATTGGCGTGCATGAGTTGCCTGAGCAAGCATGTCCGCAAAGTTGGTTAGGATTGCGGCATGAACGTCTGGCTCAATGGCCATATTCTCCCGCTTGAAAAAGCCCACATTAGCCCGCTTGATCGTGGTTTTTTGTTTGGCGATGGCATCTATGAAGTGGTTCGCTTCTTTGATCGCACAGGCATGGCCATGGATGCGCATATGCAGAGGCTTGAGCGCAGTTTGCAGCTGACGCACATGAATGGATTCAATGCGCTGGAATTTCCCGCGCTCTGCGAACAACTTCTCAACGCTGAAAATTTGCGAAACGCGTGCGTGTATCTACAAATCACACGCGGCGTCGCCGCCACGCGCTCACATATTCCGCCCAACAACATTCAACCCACCGTGTTCGCCATGGCCCACGCATCCGGCGCGCTTGACACGCTCACCGCCGCCACGCCAATCGCTCTTTCCATTCAGCCTGATCTTCGGTGGCATCGCTGTGAAATTAAGTCCACCAGTTTAATGGGCAGCATTTTGCCAATGCTTGATGGACGTAGCCACAGCGCCGACGAAGCAATTTTAATTCGAGATGGATTTGTAAGCGAAGGCTCAAGCTCAAATATTTTTGTTGTGCATGGAAAGAAGGTCGCCACGCCTCCCATCAACACGGATCCCTCAATTTTACATGGCACCATGCGCACGCTTGCCATGGACGCGACTAAACAACTTGGCTTTGATATGTCCATTCGCCCCATTCAAGAATCCGAGCTCGCCACAGCGGATGAAATTTGGGTGACAAGCAGTGGCCGCGTGCTTGCCAGTTGCGTGGCCCTGAATGGAAAAGTATTCGGGCACGGAACCCCCTCAAAAATGGCGTGTTCCGTCATAAATTCCATGCGTCTTGCCATGGAGAATCTTCTGGTGAAGAGTCTCTAGAATCAAAGTCCCATGTCCGCTCTACTCGCCATTTCGGTTGGAAATACCCGCACCTCGTTCGCGCGCTTTGTGGATCGCAAGTTGATCGCGGCGGAGCATATTGAGAACGGGCAAGAAAATAAAATTATCGATGGCATAGCCGCTGCGTGGGCGGAATTGTCCGACAACGACGCGATTGTGGTGTTAGCCAGCGTGAATGACACTTTCGCGAATCCGCTGAAAATTAAAATTGAGATGAACTTGAAGACGGAAGTGCTTCGCATTGGAAAAGAATTGCCCGTTCCAATTGGCATTTGCTTGGATGCGGGCGCGAATCCTGGACAAGATCGTCTGCTTGCGGCAGCGGCGGCGTATGACTCGCTCAAGCAAGCCGTAGTTGTAGTCGACGCGGGCACCGCCATGACCGTGGACTTTGTCGATGGCGAAGGCGTGTTTCATGGCGGCGCCATTATTCCTGGCGCAACGCTGCAATTAAAATCACTCCATGAAAATACAGCGGCGCTCCCGCGCGTCGCATTCGCGCAGCCAGATCCGAAAGAACCATTTGGGCGCAACACCGCGGCCGCCATGTTGCTTGGCGTGTATGAAGGATTGCGCGGCGCCATGCACCGTTTGGTGGAGCGTTATGCCGAGCATTACAAGGCTTTTCCCATGGTCGTGGTCACCGGCGGCGACGCCGATGTGCTCTTTGCCGACGACGATTTGGTCGATAGACATGTGGCCGATCTTGTGCTGATTGGCATTCGCGTGGCCGCGGAAAAATCCATCGAAGAAGATTCGCATGAAAGCGACGCTTCGGTTGACGCCCACGAGGAATGAATTTGGAACAAGATTTTGCATGTTGGCTCACCACCGCGGCATCCGGCGCCGTTGGTGTATTGCACATGCGCGCGCAACCAGAGCGGCTTTGCAAAACACTTTCAATCACGCTTCCAGAAATTGGCCGCGCAAGTTTGCGGCGCATTTGCAATCTTGATGAGGCGCTTGTGCTTCGCGTGACGGAAAACACAATCATTGTCACGCCGCATGGCGGACCTCGCCTACGGCAACGCCTGGTGCGCGCCATCGGCGACGCTGGAATTTCTTTTGTATCCCCCACCGAACTCACTCCGACGGAAATTTTTATGGAGTCAACAAGCGATCTCGAAGCTCGCATGTTGCATACGCTCGCGCGCGCGGTCAGTGCGGACGCTATTGCGCTGTTGCTTGCTCAGCCACAGCGCTGGCAAAAATTCGGAGCGCCCACAACCTCTGATATGCCACGAAGCAAGCGACTGTGCCGCTTGATTGATCCACCTACCGTGGTGATTGCAGGCGCGCCAAACGCTGGCAAAAGCACGCTATTCAACGCATTACTCGGTCGAACCGCCGCGGTTACCTCCCCTATCGCAGGCACCACGCGCGACTTTGTCAGCGCCAATATTGAGCTTGCCGGACTTGTGTGCCGAGTGGTGGACGCGCCTGGATTTACAGAAAAGAGTTCGCTTAAAAATATATTGCGTGGAAAAAAACTGAGTGATACAAATTCATCATCATTCCAAAGCGACATTGATCAAGCCGCCATCCTGAGAGCGCAACAAGAAATTCTCAACGCGGATCTTGTCATCGCTTTGGCCGCGCCCAATCAAACGTGGCCCGCCATTGAACATCACAACATTCTTCAAGTGCGTTCCATGTCTGATATTGCTTCAACAAATTCCGACAGCCCGATACAGATCTGCGCGCTCACAGGCGCAGGCTTGATTGAGTTCGCACAAGCCGTTCGGGAAAATCTGGTGCCCGCCGCCGATCTCGCCACCGATCGCCCTTGGCAATTTTGATCGAAACAGCCGCGCAAATAGATTGCCTCACGACACTCAGGATTTGGTCACGCAATCCATCAACGAACCAAGCGCGCACGACCAGGCACGGGAGTTGTTGTGAGTTCATCGATCACATCATTCAATTCAAAAATCACGGCGCCTTGTTCAATCAGTGAACCCAGGACCGCCGTACC
>CAIUGT010000092.1 GCA_903898755.1 uncultured bacterium
CGCTCCCAATATCCACGCGCCTGCTCCATCACTTCGCCCAATTCGGCGAACACAAAAAGCGCGTCGCGCGGCAACACCTCCGCCAACGCCATGTCGCCATCGTCCGTGGTCAATTGTTTTTCGTCGCACGAAAGCACATCCACATTTTCAATCCGACGGTCGTTGGCTTGCGTCGCCGGATCCATTTCATGCATGTGCTCAATGTCGTCGCCAAAAAAATCCAGGCGCACCGCAACGCTGGCCGCGGTTGGATACACGTCAAAGACGCCACCCCGCACGGAGAATTCACCAGGATTTTCCACGGCTTCCATGCGTTGATACCCGCGTGCCGTCAACCACGCCGCCAATTCCGCTGGCGACACGCGTGCGCCCACGCACAACGTGCGGTACAACATTTTGCGTTTTTCGGAATTTGGAATGCGCTGCATCAACGCCGCGATCGGAGCCACGATGAAATCCACTTCGCCGCGCTCAAGCGCGTCCGCAACTTTAATCCGCTCCAGAAAAACATCGGCGGCCAACATGCTTTCCCCAACGGACGATTCAAGCGCGGGAAATCGCATGGCGTTGACACCAAGATCGTGCCACTCGGCGATCACCTCGTCGGCCTCATCCAGATGCGCCATGGCCAACACCGTCACGCGTTTTATTTTTGCGCCGAGCGCGGCGGTGATCATGGAAGTGCTTGATCCAGTCGCGCCACGCACGCTTGTCGCGCCCCCAGTGCGTACCTTCTCCGCAAGCGCGGCGAGCGCTGGAGAGTTGGAAATATCTTCGCGCCACTTCATAACGTGAATCCATCTCAAGCGATTGGATTCAAGATATACAGTAGCTCACACGGCAGCGCTAAGGCGATTGCAGCACAAATGGCCTGATTTGTTGAAGAATGGCTGGACCCACTCCGCGGACTCGATCCAATTCCGTCAAGGTTTTGAATGGACCTTTGGCTTGCCTATCCGCCACGATGGACGCTGCCAAAGATGGCCCAACCCCAGGCAAAGCGGCAAGTTCATCCACGCCAGCTTGATCCAGGTCAACGCGCCACGCGGGCAATGTGGTGTAGCGATAGCCCTCCATGGGTGTGCGCATTTGCGCCTGACTCATTCGCACAGCAGTCAATGCCGCCACCGCGCACAATGACAACAACGCAAGACCCTGGACTGGAGCGCGAAGGTCTTTCATTCCACCGCGGGCGCGCCAGTTCGCGTCTCATCATTTGCATCTTCATTCGCTGGGGCATTTTTTGTTTGTTTCGCAATCAAAGGCGAGCGCAATATTTTTCGAATAGCCAACAACTTGGCGAAGACACTTTTTGGTTTCCCATTTTCAAATAAAAGACCCGTCGCGTCATCGCCATGGTCGATCAAGCGCTCCCACACAACTGTCTCAACAAACGGCTTGGACAAGGCGATGGTGACAAATCGGCTTGCCCACTGCGCCTGAACCCGCTCGCTCCACGCATCACGCCACCATCCAGACTTGGGATTGATCTGCACGCTTGGAACGCCAAACGCGCTGACCATGACTTTGCAATCGAACGAGAGAAAGCGATCAAGAGCCGCGGAAATCTGCATTAAATCACGCATCACCGAGCCGTCGTCGGAGCCACCGAAACACATTTGAATTCCAACCGCGTCAAAGTGCAGCCCATCTTGCGAGAGCCGCTCAAGATATTGCCAAGGCGTGAGCGCGCCGGGACGGCTTGAAACATGCTCGCAAAATGGCTCCGTCAACTCAATCAGCGTGCGCGCGCCGGGCTGACTTTGCTTGGCCAGCAAACTCGCGCGGCGAGTGAGGTCCATCATTTGCTCATCGGTGAATTGAAAATGTTGATTGGCATGCAGCCCGCTTCCAAGATTCCACATGGTGACAACGCCGCGATAGCGATGCACAACTTGCTCCATGAACGAGTAGGCGCGGTCCACGCACATGGAAAAATCTTTTTTGTGCGCCTCCATCCAAGGCGGCACTGTTCCAGAATCAAATCGAAGCAACGGCCCGGCGACAATTGTTTTTTTTGCTTTGGAGGCGAAGGTCATCCATCGATCCACCTCATCGAAATGGAATTTCCCCATGGTTGGCTCGATAAGTTTCCATGGAGTTGGAACCACCAACACATCAAGCACTTTGGCCGAATCGCCACACATTTGGATATCGCTGCGTGGGTCAACGCAGACGCCAAACACGGTGCTTGTGGAACCCTTGCGTCCAAACCTGTACTTCACCAGCAATTCCGCATGGAGAAGCGCAAGTTGCTCATTGGCGTCCAGGGCGGCCACCAACGCATCCTTGGCAAATGTCTCCGCTGTGGCAATGTCGAGCTCATTCATGGCCAGCACAAAAAGCGTTCGCGCATGTTCCCATCGCTTCAAACTTTCACCGGCTATGGCGGGATCAAAAAGTTGCCACTCCTCACTTTTAGCGATGTACAACTTGATGCGATGGCGGGCTAATTCCAAAAATAAAAGATAGGGTTCGTCGCGTTGCTTTAACAAGCATGTTTGCAACATCAGACGGCCCATGGCCCCTGCTTCAACTTCTAAACACAACGCGGTGGCGGATGTTTCCGCTGGCGTGCATTTCACCACATCCTTGTCACGCCGCACTTCGCCAACCACTGGCAAATCATCCCGGCCAAGCAGGTGCGCGCCAGGAAGGCGCCGCTCGTCCGAATTTTTTAATTCGTGATGAACCTTGAAAAGAAGCATGTGCAATCAAAGTGTAACCAGAAACATGTGGCATTCCATAAACAAGGAGTTTTTTAGTGATTGCATGCGTAAGTTTCACGCAAAATATTTTCGGACGCCGTTAGCATCTGGTCATGCAAGAGAATTCACACGCACCACGCGCCGCTCTTTCGCCCACTCAAAGGGGTGACCAGAGCAAATGTGTGACCGCCACCTCTCTGCCGCTTGCGGCCAAGCGCGAGGGCAAGGTCCGCGATGTGTATGACCTTGACGCACCCAATGGTGCATGCCCACGAATTCTGGTGATAGCCACCGATCGCATCAGCGCATTTGACGTTGTGCTACCAAGCGCGATTGCGAACAAGGGCAAGTTGCTGACGGAAATTTCATTGCGATGGTTTGAACGAATTCGCGAATGGAAAATTATTTCCGACCATTTCATTTCAACCGACGCAGATCTTGTCCCAGGAATTTCCGCGCACGAGCGCGACATGTTGCGCGGCCGCTGCATGATTTGCCGCAAGGTGAAGATTGTGCCCATTGAATGCGTGGTGCGCGGCTGGCTCGCGGGCAGTGGCTACACCGAATATAAAAAAAATGGCCGCATATGCGGCGTGGCGTTGCCCAAGGGGCTTCATCAATGGGGCAAACTTCCTGAACCTATTTTCACGCCGGCCAGCAAGGCGCAAGAAGGACACGACGAAAATATTTCTTTCGAGCAAGCGGCGGCCGCTGTTGGTGAATCCGTCATGCAGCGCTTGCGCGTGGCCAGTATTGCCATTTACAAAGCGGCAAGTGAACATTGCGCGCAACGCGGCTTGATCTTGGCCGACACCAAATTTGAATTTGGTTTCGCGCTTGACATGCATGGCAACGTCACGGATGAGCTTGTCCTTGCCGATGAAGTGCTGACGCCGGACTCAAGCCGTTACTGGATCGCGTCAACCGTTGGCGCAGGCGCGGAACCGCAAAGTTTGGACAAGCAATTTGTGCGCAATTGGCTGCTGGCCCAAGAAGCCGCGGGGCTTTGGAATCGTTGTCCACCCGGACCCGTGTTGCCCGACGATGTGATCGCCAAAACTATTGAGCGCTATCAACAAGCGGCATCCATGCTTGGTGGCTGAAAACATTTCAAAGACAGCCTCGTACACATTGGCTATGCGCTCTTCAAATGCAACGCCGCAATTTCAAGCGCCTCATATTTTCAAGCATGCATCAGCCACATTGCGCAGCAACATGGCCACAGTCATCGGGCCCACGCCGCCTGGAACAGGCG
Source organism: uncultured bacterium (assembly GCA_903898755.1). Lineage (GTDB taxonomy): Bacteria > Planctomycetota > Phycisphaerae > Phycisphaerales > SM1A02 > SYAC01. The sequence goes on from CAIUGT010000092.1 coordinate 3,964, forward strand.
TCAGAAATCCAGCGACTTTGGACACGCTTTCAAAATCAACATCGCCCATGGTTGTGGTTTTTCCTTGCGGCGAAGTCACGCGGTGAATTCCCACATCAATCACCACGGCGCCAGGCTTAATCCAGTCGCCCTTCACCAATCCAGCCACTCCCGCCGCCGCCACAACCACATCGGCGGCGCGCGTGAGTTGCGCAAGTTCCAATGTGAATTTATTTGAACTGATCACCGTGGCGTTTGAGCGCATCAATAAAACGGCGACAGGCTTTCCCACGATATTGCTGGCGCCCACCACCACCGCGCGCGCGCCCTGCAAATTTATTTTTGTGCTTTCAATCAGTTCAAGCACCGCGCGCGCCGTGCACGGAACCAAACTGCGTCGACCGTACACAACATTTCCGATATTGGCGGGGTTCACGCCTTCCACATCTTTTTCCGGCGCGATCAAACTTTGTACGCGCTCCACATCGACTCCAACTGGCAGTGGCAAGTGCAACATGATGGCGCGCACTTGATTCTCATTGTTCAACAGCAATACGCGCCCAGCGATGTCATCAAAGGTGCTTGTGGCCGCCAAGCGATGCAGCACATAGTGAATGCCCGCCTCTTCACAAGTTCGCGCTTGACTCTGTGCGTACACCTCGGCTGCCTCATCGGTCCCAACCAAAATTGCGTCAAGACGCGCCACCGATTGAGAGGCCAATACTCGCGCCTTCACATCGGCGCGCACTTTTTGACCAAGCAATTTTCCATCAAGCATCTGGCATGTCATGCCGCAAGCATAAGGCGATCACGGCGAAATGTTTAGCGGCGCAATCGACAAGAATTGCGCGCGCCCCCATTGCATCATTTGTGCGGGCAAATAGATGTCGCATTTCAAATCCATGCGCGCGTGACATCACATGAATACTGCCGCTGCGCCGCACCCATTCTCCGCTAGCATCACTTGCGAAGGAGACACTTATGATCACCACCCTCATTGCCCTCGTCCTAGCCGCTCCCGCAACACTCACTGTTGGCTCCAAGGCGCCTCCGCTTGCAGTGGACGCCTGGGTGAAGGGCGAACCCGTGAAAGAATTGCAAACGGGAACTTCATACGTTGTTGAATTTTGGGCGACATGGTGCGGTCCCTGCATCGCGGGCATTCCACATCTCACCGCCATGCAAAAAGAATTTCCTGCGGTGCAATTCATCAGCGTGGCCGCCAGCGAAAATGGTCCCAAGGACAAGCAACTCGACAAGCTGAAAACTTTCGTCACCAGCAAGGGTGACGCCATGGGCTACCGCGTTGCGTACGACAGCGACCGAGACATGGGCAAGTCATGGATGGAAGCAGCCGAACAAAATGGTATTCCGTGCGCTTTCATTGTTGGCAAGGACGGCGTGATCCAGTGGATTGGCCACCCAATGGAAATGGATAAGCCACTGGCCGCTGTCGCGGCTGGAACTTGGGATTTGAACAAAGCAAAAGATGCGGCCTCGGCGCAGGCTAAAAGCGAAGAGACAAGCAAAGAACTTTCCAAACTCATGCGCTCCGCCCAAAAGAGCGGTGACTACACGGGGTTGCTTGCCAAACTGGATGAAGCCATCAAAAACAATCCGGACAACACAAATATGTTGATGACCAAATTTCAAATTTTTGCGGGTCCAGCCAAGAAGCCACAAGAGGCGATTGCCGTTGGCAAGCAACTTTTAGCGATGGATCTCAGCTCCATGGAATTCAATCAACTCGCTTGGGTCAGTGCCACGGAAATGCCTGAAAAGTCACGCGATTTGGACTTCTCGTTGGCAGCAGCGCAGAAAGCCGTTTCCGTTTCAAAGTCAGAAGATCCAGCCATTCTTGACACCCTTGCGCGCGTGTATTGGGATCGTGGCGACAAAGCGAAGGCTCAGTCCACTGAACAACAAGCAGTTGATCTTGGCGTGAAGAGCAACATGGATGCCGACACGCTTGGCGAGATGAAGGAAACGCTGGAGAAATACAAGTCAACCGAAGGCGCGAAAAACTAAATTCATTTACACACTTCGACTTCGTGTCCAACTTTCGCTGATTCGTAAATAGCGTCAATCACAGCCTGCACGTCACGGCCTTCATGAGCGGTGGCGATTGGCTTTATGTTTTGTTCCAGCAACAATCGAAACGCGGCGGATTGAGCGTTCCAAGCTTGCTTTAAAGGTTCTTCGGCGGCGAAGTGCGGCTCCAAGTCAGCGGGCATAGCATGACTTTCCGTCGCAATAGTGAGAGACTTCGCTTGTAGTCCAATGTGGCAACCAGCTTTCTGCCCCATCAAGATCACGCCGTCGGGAAGAATTCCGTCCTGCACATTCATAGCCCACGTGGTGTTCACTTCAATCGTCAGTCCGCCTTCGCAGCGCAGCAACGCCGTGGCGTGGTCCTCCACATCGCACACGCCGTCAAATTTGGGTGGACCAGCCCACATGGACACGTGGGTGTAATTGTGCATTTGACAGCCAAAATTTGAGTAAATGGCGCCACTCACGCGCAACACTTTTGGAAATCCCGCCAGCCACAGTGACGCGTCAATAATGTGCACGCCAAGATCAATCAATGGTCCGCCACCTGAGCGCGCTTTATTTGTGAACCAGCCACCAAGTCCTGGCACGCCGCGGCGTCGATAGGTGCTGGCCTTAATGTGATAGAGCGAACCAAATGTTCCAGCGTGTATAAGTTTTTTTGCCGTGGCCACCGCGGGAAGTTGTCGACACACAAAACCCATCTGCACTTGCTTCTTGGCTATTTCGCTGGCGCGAATAATCTCGTCACATTGCGCCGCTGAAAGCGCCATTGGCTTTTCAAGCAACACATGCTTGCCCGCTTGCAAACTTTGCACCGCCAGTGGCATGTGCAAATCATTGGGCACGGCAATGATCACGCCGGCAATATCGCGCTGCGCCAACAACGCTTCAACGCTTGGCATGACCTGCGCGCTTGGAACTTCGCAAAGCATTTTCGCGGCGGCCTCCGGCTTAATGTCCCACACCGCGGCAATATCAAGACCCGCGTGAAGCGCGTGGCGCGCGTGTACTTGACCAATCGATCCGCAACCGATGATTCCAATTTTGGCGCCCGTTGATTTCATTGTTGGTCTTCCATTGAATTGTTGTTTGAGTTGCCAAGCTTCTTTCCACTCGCCAAGGTATCGCAAAGCCACGCCGCGCCGCGTACGCCGCTGGAATCGCCAAACTTGGCGATGCGAATGGGCGTGCTCCAGGAATCAGCGAAAATATGCGGCAAAATGGCTGGCGCAAGGCGTTCCACCAAGCCGTCCACCAAACTTGCTCCGCCCCCAAGCACAATGACATCTGGGTCAAGCACATTGATCACACCACCCAGCGCGCGTCCAAGTCGATCAATCCAGCGATTCATGGTGGCCGCGCTCGCCGCGTCGCCCGCCTTGGCCTGCGCAGCAATATGCTTCAGCGAAATTCCAGTCGTGTTGTTCACAAGCGCGTGATCCATTTCAACCGCGCTGCCCGAAATAAATTGTTCAAGGCAACACGCGCGCCCGCACCAACATTTCGCCCTCGCTCGCTCCGATTCATTCGCATTGGGAAGCGCGGTGTGCCCCCACTCGCCGGCAATTCCGTTGGCGCCATTTCGCACAATGCGGTCAACCACAATGCCGCCCCCGCAACCCGTTCCAAGAATCACGCCAAATACAATTGACGCTCCAATGCCCGCGCCATCAATCGCCTCCGATAGCGCGAAACAATTGGCGTCATTGGCGGTGAGAACTTGCATTCCAATCAAGCGCTGCAAATCTTGCCGCAGCGGCATGCCATTCAAGCACGTGCTATTGGCGTTGCGGTGTAAATGCGTTTGTGGATTTTCACTTCCAGGTGTTGCAATACCCACGCCCAAAACTTCGCCGGAAATTTTTTTCGCTCGCTCCACCAATCCCGAAATCGCTTGCAAAGTGCCTACATAATCGCCTTTTGGGGTGGCCACGCGCTCGCTCCACAACATGTCTCCGCTGCGCCCCAGTACGGCTGCCTCAATTTTTGTTCCACCAAGATCAATACCTATGCGGTTCATCCTGTGCTTCACTTTGCGCGGCGCGCCAACACGGTCTTGATCACATCGCTCATCAACAAGGCCGTCAACGCGCCAACGCCCCGCGAATCTGTTTCATCGGCAATGCCCTCACAAATATGAAACGTGCTCACGTCGCGGCGCGCGCCGATATAGCGCAGCATTTCACGAACCTCTTCAACAGCAAGCCCCGCCGTGGTTGGCGCGCTGGCCGCAACGCCAGTGATTGCGTCAAGATCCATCTCTAAAGCCAAGGGCCGCTTCTTGGCAAACTTCGCCGCTTCTTCCATTGCTGCAATATGAGGCGCATGTGGCCACATTTTTCCAAATGCAAAGTATCCAAGCATCTCAGAGCCCGAGAATAAACGCGTGCGCATTCGTTCAAGTGTCATCGCATGCAAGCCGTCCTCTTTTTGGAATTGCTCCAACATGGCGTCGTTCACAAAAGGCTCCTGCAAACCCACCACGCAATAACGCTCCAAGAATTTCTCGCGCCGCGCGGCGGAAAATGCGTTGCCACTATTGCGCCCCGCGTCTTGGCGCAAATCCGCGTGTGCATCAATATTGATGCATGAAATCCCCCGTGAAGTGGCCTTGGACAAACCTTTGATTATTCCAAATGCGTTCTCGTGGCCGCCGCCAACCGCCAACAGCAATTTGCCGCTCTTCACAATTTCCTGCGAAACGGCCGCCACGCGCTCATCCACTTCGCAAACCAAAGCGTGTAGCGCAGCTAGGTCCGCGGCGCGCGTTGCGTCCAACGATGCGGCTTTACTCATCACATCTTCAACCGCAATTTCACCCAACACCAGCAACGACTGCCCACGCAATGCGGCATTGTCCTGCATGGCTAAAAATTTTGCGCGCGCCGCCGCCCACAAATTGGCGCAACCAGGCTTTCCAAAGTTGGAGCGCACGCCAATATCGCTCGGTATTCCAACTACCACCACCGCGGCCTTGGTGCGGGCGAGCGCCGCCTGCCACGACTCACCACTGGAGCAGAAGTCCGCGGTTTGCGCCAACTTCTGCTCGCCATCACGCTGACGAATCTGGCTCAACGCAACGTATTGTGTCAATGGGTGAACCAATTGCTGCATGGCAGAATGCTACCCAAGAACTTGTATTTACCGCGCGCAACACCCCATGGGCACACGTGCAGATTCTCTATTTTCTTCGGCACACACG
>CAIUGT010000093.1 GCA_903898755.1 uncultured bacterium
ATTTGGGCGCATGGCCTCAGTGGTTGTTGCGCTGGCATGTATGTGCGCGGTTGGCGCCGCGGTGTGGATCGCCGACTCTGGCGGCAAAATTAGGCGCGTGGATTTTCGCGACACGGCGCTAGCGGGACAAACTAGTCCTGCTTCCACCACGAAGAAAGTTGAGAAAGACGACTAGATCTTCTTTCAAATTCACCGCAAGGCGCGGTGAATTCAGCTCGGATTAAAACCCACGCGATTCTTATTTGCATTACGTCGCGTGACACGTGAGTTTGCTATTCACGATGGCTATGCGCGCGCTTCCCCGCTGCGCATAACGCCCAAGCGCATCAACGGCGGACCAAACACTTCATTGATGACAATGGTTGCCAGCATGAAACTCTGCAACTGCGTGGCCCATTCTTGTTGCGCGAACACGCGGTGAATTTCAGATGCCAGCGCAATGCTGACGCCCGCTTGCGACACCATTGCGGTCCACAGCCACTTTCGTTCCAAGTCGGAAGCGCGCGCGACACGGCACCCAATGCGCAGTCCGCTCCAACAACCGACAAATCGAACCGCGCACACGCCCAGCGCCAATGGCCAAATGATCATCAATGAGTCCAGCGAAATTTTCGCGCCGGTGGTGGCAAAGAAAATCACATAGGTGGTTGGCAAGACATTATCAATGGAAGAAAAGAGTCGACGCGACGTGTTGGGCGATAAATTGGTCAGCGCAAATCCAGCGGTAATTCCCGCAAGAAGCGGCGCGATATTCAACAGCCTGCCTGACAACGCAATGGCGAAACCCGCGATGACCATGACCATGTCAAGGCGAAAACGCGTGCGCTTGGCGATGATGCCCAGCACCATCGCGAAGATCAATCCCACAAGAAGTGATCCCGCAAGATGCCAAGAAATTCCAAGCGCCGCGTTCCAACCACCCGATTGAGATTGGATTGATGTCCATGCCGCAAGCAACGCGCTGATGACCACAACCAACACAAGATCTTTCAAAACAACCATGGCTAAACCCGTTTGCGCGAATGGCCCGCTCGCTTTTGTCTCGCGAAGAATGGCTACGACAACCGCGGGACTGCTTGCGCTAATCAACGCCGTCAACACTGCGATGAGAAACCATCGCTCTGCGGGCGCGCGCTCCGACAATAATGGAACGGCGCCAGCAACTGCGATGAACAGCACACATACGAACACCGCAACGCCCGCGGATTCAAAGGCGAGCATTTTGCAAATGCGCGTGCCCGCCGTTCGCAAGAATGGAATTTTTAATTCGCTGCCGGCAATAAGACCAATCAGGCTGACCGCGAGCGCTTGCACAAATTCCAAGTAGTTCAACTCGACTTGTGGAACCAAGGTTGGAAATCCTTTTGGCAACCATGCCGCCAGCGACGGACCAACCGCAATTCCAAAAAACAAATACGCCGTGACTCGTGGAAGCGCAATGGATGCCGCCAATTCGCCCGCGAGAAATCCGCCCATGACCAACAATCCCATTGAGAGCGCGGCGTAGTGCAGTCCAGGTGGAATTTGCAAACTCAACTCGCCAAAGACATCAAGCGTGCGGACATTTTCCAAATTCACATGTGACAAGCGCAACGCAGCAACCGCGCAAATGGTGGCGATCAATGTCAAAATAAGTGTGAGCGTGCGCTTCATGATTGGCGCTTCCACAATAAGGGAATGACATTGCTCATCACGCCAATAATGGCCAGCACCAGAAGCATTGCGCTTTGCACGGAGTCGGTGCGTTCAAGCAGCGACGCAATGGCCAGTGGAATTGCGATGGGCGCTTGTCGAATGGTTGCAAAGTGAACGGAGTCCGCGCCGCGTTCAATCCACATGTTGCCGCTGAAAATGCGAGTGACTGGAACTTTAAACACAACTCGAAACGCCAGCACAATGACGGCAATAATCCATGGCCACCACGCGAGAATGGGATTGACCATGGCGCCGGCAAGAAGAAAAAAGATACTGGCGACCGCTGTTTCACTGCCAGTGATCACGCGCTCAAGTTTGCGCATGGCTCCACTGCGCATGTTGGCAATCATTACGCCAAGCGCGCACGCGCCGAACATGGGCGAACCATCTAGAACAGTGGCCACGCCGGCGATCAACGCCAGCGTTCCAATCAGCGACACAATGATGCGGCCATCATTCCAACTTTCGCGCTGCAGAAGAAGTCGCATGGCCATGGCGCACACGCCCGCCACCAAAAGCGTGGTGATGAAACCAAGCGAGCCCCATCCAAGATTCAGCGCGACGGTTCCATCTGCAAGCACCGATGTATTCAGCGACACAATTCCGTGAATGGTGATGGCGATGATCACCGCCAAGCCGGCGCCCGCTTGCGTAAGCGTTCCCAATCGCGGCGAACGCGCGTCAAGTCCACGCAATGAGCGCAACTCCGCAGTCCATCCAATCGTGGCGCATCCAACTAACACGCACGGAAAACATAGCGCGCCCCACGTGGCTTCGGGCGCGATCCATATCAGCGTGACGCCGGTAATGACAACGCCAATGAACACGCTTGCCGCGCAATCCACCGCGATCCATTTCCACAACACCGAAGGAATTTCCGCCATGACCGCGCGCTTGGCTTGCAAGCCAACTAATAATCCAATCCACGCCAAGCCAAGTTGCAACAACGGTCGCAGTTCCGTAAGTGATTCACTGGTGAGAAAATGAAATCCGACAGGACCAAGCAGCAAGCCCACGCCGAAGAACATCCAGCCGCCACCAATCAAAGCCGCGACGATTGGAATGCGCGTTAATTTTGCGGCCTTGCGCGTCAACGCAAACGATGCCAAGCCAAACGCAAGCGCGCCAACGGCCAGCACTGAAAGCGCGTGCAAGTTTTCACCACCAACATCTTGCGCGGCCACAACGTTGATCACAGACCCAGGCCCATCACCGTTTCTAGTGGAAGCGTGACCGCGATTGGACGGCGCTCAATTGGCAACTGCGAAAGAAAACGCATCAGGTCGTCAATTTGCGCGCGCGTGGCGATTGAAAGCACAACGCGGTTGCCCGTGGATTGCGGAAGCAACGCGGCGAGTCCAGCGAAGATTGGCATTTCGGAGCGAATGATTGTTCCCAGTCCGCGGCTTTCCAAAACCGTCGCGCCTTGAATGTTGGCGTCCAGCAACGCCGTGACCAACGGATCAAAACTCTCCTCGGTTCGCGCGACCAAAATCAGCAAGCGCTCGTTGCGCGCGGGCCGTTCAATATTTGTCGCGCTATCCATGTCGCTTGTCCTCTTCAAGAAGCGCGGCAAGCAAGTCGGCACCAGTGGCGGCGGATTTCAAACGCTTGCGCGCCTCCCCGTCGGAGGAAATGCGACTCAGCCGCGCGAGTAATCGAACATGTTGCCACGGAGTTGCGGAATTACCAACCAGCGTAAAAATAATATCGGCGGGCGGATTGGTGTAGTCCAGCAACAACCCTTTGGGCATGACACAACATCCAACGACAGTTTTTTTTGCGCCCACCACCACCGCGTGCAGAAACGCAACGCCTTCCGGTGTTGACACCGACCCGCTGCGCATGCGCGCTAAGAAAGCTTGTTCCAACGTGGTTTCGGCCAAGCCAACATCGGCGGAAACTTCTTGGCACACCGAACGAATGAACGAATTTATTTCTGGAGATGGATCAAGTCGTTGAACCAATTTGGAATTCAAGAACTCATTCAACATGCATGCAAAGTATCACTTGTCGCGCTGAATTGCCCCGTCGCACAGGACCCGCATTCATTTTTAGTTAGAAAATCTTGTGAATTTTTAAAATGTGGTGAATTTCATTTGGTAATCAACGCAAAATGCGTCATAGTGTGGTTCACAAATCGCATGCATTCTCGAAGGCACACTATGAAACACACCACCGCAAAAATATCCGTTCTCTCCATACCACTCTTCTTGGCGTCGATCGCGTGCGCGCAAGCTTTCACCTACAACCAATCGTTTGATGCGCTGCCATCAAGTGGCGCGGCAACTGATATCACTGGAACGGGCGCGGCCACAAATCAAGGCGCGCTAGTTGCCATCTCCACAACGGGCGCCGCTTGGCAAGCCGCTCGCCTTTTAGGAAGTGGCACCACCGCTGTGAAATTAACTGTGGACACGGGCATCGGAAATTCCGGCTCCATTTTTTCGTATGGCCCAACCGCTTCCACCAATCGTTCATTGGGCAGCCTTGCCAGTGGAACCACCACTCCCGCGTTTGGTGTTGGCTTGACCAATACAACTGGTTCCGTTTTAGGCACCGTCACAATTACTTTCAAGGCTCAACAGTGGCGCTCGCCAAGCAATTCCACCGCCACGTCTCTTGGTGTGGTGAACACGCTCACGTTCGCTTACGGCTTGTCGTCTAGTGGAATCACAAATGATAAATTTCTTTCCGCAGCCGCAATGGTGAAGGAAGTCAACGGGAACGTAGTCAGCAATCCAACTCCGGGCACCACCGCCGCAGTTGGCTTGGTGGAACTCAGCACCAACACCGTCACGCTCACTGGTCTCACTTGGAATGACGGCGACGTGTTGTATCTGCGTTGGCAAGATGCCAATGACGCGTCCAATGACGCGGGTCTTGCAATAGATGATCTTGCAATCACCGCGGATATCGCAGGCGAAAATACATGCCCATCCGATCTTGATGGATCACGCAACGTGGACAGCGGCGATGTTTCACTTGTATTGCTTGATGTTGGTCCATGCCAAGGCTGCACATCAGACTTGGATGGCTCTGGCGACGTGGACTCCGGCGATGTTTCAATGGTGCTGCTGGATTCGGGTCCTTGCCCTTAATTGCTCAAGCGCAAATTGTTTTGTTGAAGTGCTCAACGCGTTTTTAAATACGCGATTAAATAATCCAACTGCTCTTTTGTAAGCGACACGGGCGGCATGCTTGCGGGATATCCCTTGACCACTTTCGCCTGCGGTCTCTCAATCGATTCGCGCAGATACGCCTCATCCGCTACGACTTTTCCGCCATCGGCAAGTTGCACCGTGGAGTTGTAAATCTTGTCCAAGTTTGGCGCCAATTGCGACGACCCAACTTGATGGCACACCGCGCAACCTTGCGCCACGAAAAGCTTCGAGCCTTTTTGCGCGTCGGTCAATCCAACATCGGATGTGCTGGCGGGCATGATCAACAACACCTTGATCAAGCCGACCGCGATCAAGAACACAATGAAGATGGACACAAGCCAGCCGCTAAAGTAGTAGCGCGAGTTCATGAAAAATTTCACCAGCATCAGCGACACAATGATCACGCCAAGGATGGGCGAGAGCCAATCTGCGCTGATGAGTTGCGGAAAGTGCGCGCTGAGCATCATGAACAACACGGGAAACGTCATGTAATGGTTGTGCATGGAACGCGTCTTCGCTTGCTTGCCATATTTCAAATCATGCGGCTTGCCCGCAAGCAGCGCCGCCATGAATTTTTTCTGATTGCGAATAATGTGCACAAAAACATTCGCCGTCATGCTTGTTCCCAGCATCACTCCCACTTGCAGAAACACCGCGCGACCATTGAAGTATTGATTCAAGTAGACCGTGGCCGTCATCAGCAGCGCAAAGGTCAACAGCACGGCAAGCGCGGGAACTTCCTTCAGTTTGCTGCGCCAAATGGTGTCGTACACCAGCCACCACGCGATGATTCCACCCACGCTCATGCCGATGGCGCCCCAACCCGTGAGCGCGGACTTTGACGAGTCAAGCAATGGCGCGCCACCGTTGATGTAGAAAACCGAAATCAACAGCAACGTGCCGGTGATCCACGTTGTATAGGACTGCCACATGAACCAATGCAGCGGCGATGGAATGGCGCCGGGATTAATGACGCGCTTTTGTAAATGAAAAACGCCGCCGCCATGCAACATGTCAAGGTGTCCCAGCAAATCCTTGTCCGTATTTTCATCGCCAGCTTTGGGCGCGATCAGGTTCAACTCCATCCATGTGAACAAAATGGAATTGCCAATCCACATGATGGACGCAAGCACATGCACAAAGCGAAAGATGACACTGAACCAACTTGCGATTTCAGATTCCATGAGTGAAGTTTAAGATAGCCGCTGAATCGATTGATGTATTTTTGGGAGCGTTTGTTGCGGCGGGATCTTGAGTCGTAGTTGACGTTGGATCAGTGATCACGGGATTTGGATTTTTTGTTGGCGCATCTATTGGCTGAGATGTTGCCGCAGGATCTGTTTCAACTTCTGTCGCATCTGATGGCGCACTTGAAGATGTATCCGGCACGGCTGGCGCAACAATGGCTGGCGAATTTTGTGGCATGGGCGGAAAGTTCATGGGAGTTGTGGAATTGTTCACTAATCCAAAAGCCGCAACAACCATTTCATAAATAAACCAGACCGATACCCAAACAATGACAATGAGCGGCGCCAATACAGCAAACGCCGTGCGCCAGCGGGAAATTTTATGCAGCGCAGCGAGGGCGGACACCATGGCCACGGCCATCCACACAAGGCTGATCAATGAAAAATAAAATCCGCATATAGGAAGCGCGCAAATAATAAAAGTTCCAGCGCAATACTGCGTGGCGCTTAACGTGTGCCCCAAGGCATGGTGCGAGCGTCCGTTTATACGAATCAGCGCATGTGTGATCAAGCCCCACACAAGAAAAAATAATTGTTGTCCAAGCACAACGGCCACCGAAAACGCCAAGACACCCAGCACAGTGGTGAACATCGTTGCACTTGCCAAAGGAGACGGACCGCGACTGCCTGTAAAAAAAGTCATCAAGAAGCCAACCAAAAAAATTAAAATCCAATTAAGACTGGTGGAGATCAAACAGAGAAACGAAAACCAAAGCGCGCCACGCAGATCGCGCTTCTGCGTCATGGTGTTGCCAATGCGTGATGGGGTACCCAGCGAATATCCAATCACGCGCCAGAACGCGCGCCACCGGCCAACCTGTCGTCGGTCACTCCATACAAACTCCTGTTGCATGGCTTGTGAACCGTCGGTTCCCTCCGCGGGACGTGCGCACATTTGTCCTAGTTCAATTGCGCTTTGACAACCGGTGCACGTGAACGCGTGCGGCGAAGCAAGCGACGCTATGTATGCGCCTGGATATGAGTGATCGCAGTGTGGACAAAGAAACTGCACAAATTCGCGGCGAAATTGAAAGTCTTCAAAGCGCCACGGCTTGCCACATTCCGGGCAATCTCCTGGCGGCAAATTCCACAGTTCGTAATTACACCCGCGGCAATGCATGTGTGCGATAATAGTTGAATTCGCCCACAAACACGGATTCGAAAATAGATAGCGCGAATCATGAAGCGAGAATCAAACAGTATTTAGAAATTTGTTTTGGGCGTGTTGGAAGTTGCATGAAGCGCGGCGAGAAATTATTTGCAATATCGCAAGATTGGTTTGCGTATGTTCACGTCAACTCGTGCGGAGCGGCGCGGTAATACTTTTTCACAGTGTCACTCGTGACACGCTCACGCCAACTCGCTCAGCGCGGCGCGACAATAATATTTCACAGCGTCGCTCATAGCGGGTTGAAGGTGATCCAGTTCTTGCGCGTCACACCAACGAATTGCGTGATGCTCGGCTGGTGCAAGAGTGGCCTGCCCCGCTTTTGGGCGCGCGAAATAAATCATGCCAATGTGTTCGTGCGTTTCACTTATGCGATGAATGTCCAAGAAGCGCGGGCGAATCAGCGCGCGTGTGCCGGGACCCGTTGTGGGCGGACGCTCGCCAATCAACTCAACATCAAGGCCGCTCTCCTCTTTGGTTTCACGCAACGCGGCTTGCTCTGGGTCCTCATCAAGTTCAATGTGCCCGCCAAGCGGAAGCCATCGATCCAATTTCTTGTGGTGAATGACCAAAACTTTTCCGGCGTGCACCACAAAGATGGCGACGGTGAAATCTATTTTCTCGTGAATGTGGGCCATGAGTTCAATCTTAAGTCAACAATGTGCAGACCTCGGTCGACAACCGATTACGGCTGAACGCCTTGCTTTTGTGGGCTACAAATTACGGCTTCCACTGCGCAAGTTTGCGGCGCGCTTGCAACACGCGCACGTCTGGATCCACCACAATTTGCGCGGGTGCGAAGGGAGTTTTAATTTCTATGGTCGCCTTGGATTGATCCGTGCCGTCCGCGCCGAGCGTGACCTTGGTTAGAACGCGTGGAGCTTGTGGCGCTGTTTCTGATTTCGCCGCTGCGTCATTTGCGGGAGCCTTATTTGCAGCATCAACAGCGACAACTGGCGCGGCATCTTTGGCCAGGCTTGCATCCGCAACTTTAGAATCTGTTTTTACCGCAACAACTTTCTCCGCGCTTGCTTCCACAACTTTGGAATCTGTTTTCGCAGCGTCAACATTCACATCTGCCTCAACTTTTGAATCCGCTTTCGCAACAACAGGCTTCTTGCCTTCCACCGCAACATCAACAGTCACGGTGCCAGTACCAACATTCTCAATCACCGCCATGGTGGTCCACATGTCAGGCTGACCCGCCACGCCCGCAACCGGACCCGTCACCTTGGCGTCGCGCACTTTGAACTCCGGCAACACCACGCGTTCAAACCACTGCGCTGTGAACGCGTCAAACGCCGCAACATCTTTGGCGTGCGTGCGCATTACGGCGACAAAATTCTGCAGCAGCGGAAAGTCCGGACCATTCTGGTACTGCACAATAAAATCTTTCAAGCCCGCAAGCATGGCGTCGCGGCCCATGTGATCCATCAACATTGCAAAAACCCAACCGCCCTTGTCATACGTCACGCTGCTGTCGCCAGGACGCGTTCCAGAAATGCGCACAAGCGGCCGCTCGCTATCGGCACTGCGTGAATTCACATACGTGTCCTCCCACTCGCGCAAAACATGTTGTGCGGCATCATCGCCGCGACACTCACGCGTCAGCATCCACGCGCTGTAGTTGGCCATGCCCTCGCTTAAAATATTTCCGCCAAGGCCCTTGCCCGGCATAAGCATGTTGCCCCACCATTGATGTCCCGTTTCATGCGCGGTGACAAAGAACACGGCGTCCACATCTTCGCCACGACCGGGCCGCGAAAGAAAACCAATCGACTCGCTGAAGGTGATATTGCCGGGGAAACCCTGCGCGTAACTGGCAAGGCCAGGAAATTCCGTCAGACGCAATTCCTTGCGTGGAAACGGCGCGAACCACTCGGAATAAAAGTGGCGGCATTTCTCCAGCGTGTCCTTCATGGTTTCCACATTCCATTCATGTTGCGAGTTAAACCACACCGCAACGCCCTCGCCCTTCTTCACATCAAGCGGGCCGCCGCAAATATTAAAAAAGCGGACAGGGTGTTCCGTCTTCCACGTCACGGTCTTGCGGTCACCGTTTATTTTTTCATCGATAGCTTCGCCGCACGCGTTCAACTGCCAGTTCGCTGGACCCGTGACGCGCATCACCACGTTGCTGCCCCACGCGGAACCAAACGCCGGATCTTTCATGCGCTTCCATGCGTCGGGCTCGGGCTCCTTGGGATCGGTGGCGTTG
>CAIUGT010000094.1 GCA_903898755.1 uncultured bacterium
AATGAGTTCCGCCATGAGCGATCAAGCCACGCGTTTGATCGACTTGTTCACGGAGCTCAAAAGCGCTTCGTTTTCCTTGGGAACCAATGGTGATCAACTGAATATCTGGGCCGATTGGACGCGCGACGCCGCGTGGCCAGAAGGAATGACCGCGCAAGACTGCGCCGCGGATATTGCGTTGCTTCCAGCGGGCATGCCCGTGTACGCCGGCGTTTCCAAAAGCACGTTGGGAATTTCCTTGAACAAGCAATTCACATTTGACGACGCTGTCATGACCGTCGCCTCCACACCAGAGCAGAAGCAGGCGTGGAATGAATCAGTGGAGAAGACGCACCCCATATTGAACATGATCAACTCCGGCGTCGCGATTGGTTTTGGCGACATCGGCGGCAAGCCGGGTTACATGGTTGGATTTCGCGTCAGCGACGCCGCAACTTTTCAAAGCGCGTGGCAATCCATGATGGAAACATTTTCAAAGGCTGGCATGTACAGCGACATGAAAATTGTTCGCGCCGCGGATTCACTCACGACAACGTTGACTCCAGATTCCAAACGCATCATGCGACTTACCACCATGTTTGCACAAGACTTGACGCAGGAACAAATTGACGCCATCGACAAATCCACCAAGCCGGTGACCTCGGTCATGAACTTCAAGGGCAACAACGTCACCATGGTTGTGACTCCCGACATGGGCCTGGACGCGATCAATTTCACGGTTCCCAAAGGCATGGATATTCGCGGGCAAATCAACGCAAATGCATGGGGGAATACCGACTGGTTTGCCACGCTAGATCTGCGTGTGATCGCCGGTCTTATGGCCTCTGCAGAAACCAAGGGCTTCACATTGCCCGAAGGTCCCGCAAGCATGTTGTCCATTCGTCAAGGTGTGCAAGGCGGCACGCAGCGCATTTCAATTTCAACCGACATGAAAAGTTTAGCCACATTGATGGACCAATATGAAAAAGAAACCATGCGCGTGCGCATGGAAGCGCGCAAGAAAATGAGCGATGCAAAATCCACCGCGAATAAAAGCGCGGATGAAAAAGACGCCGACGACGATGACGACAAAGACGCCGCGCCAGACGCGTCCATGCCAGGCGCTCCATAAAACGCAGCAAGCCCCGCACGAGGTCGGGGCTTGCCAATCATTTTTCGTTCGATGAAAGGGTTAACGAACGCTCCGTCTCGGTCCCATTCTTACGCGCACTGGAATTGGCTTTGGCTTGGAGCCCAGCACAATTCGTACAAGTCGCGTCAGCAGGGATCGGACGGAATCAAATGACATATGTAATCAATAGTCCGACATGCGCGTAATGCAAGGCGCAAATTTAAATTGGTCAACAATTGCGCCAACAACTTTGCCGCAAGATCCCATAAGATGCGTCACCCACTCCGAGAGAGCTTGAATGGATGTAGAACCCGACGATGTAGAGCCGAATCAGCCCGACAACGACGCCACAAATGGGTCGCCATGGACGCTTGATGAGCCGTTTCCATCCAGTTGGGTGGTGTTTTGGCCGCATCAAGAGGCGCCAACGCGCGAGGAAATTGGCAGCGCCTTCGCGGCGTGGTTGGGGCGCGACATTGACGCGCAATCTCCCGAAAATGAAGAGGACAGCGTGTTGTGGGTCATGGCGTTCACGCTTGATGGCGTTGATGCGCCCGCGGTGGTGTGGGCGGAGTCGGCGATTCCAGTTCAAGATGAAGAGGGATTGCAAGCCATTCGCGATTGCAAATGGGTGGTGCGCATGCAAGTGGTGTTGCCGCAAAGCGAGCCGCACGAAGCGTACTTTCGCGCGGTGTCGTTGTTGGCCGGCGCGCTGGGTGATGTCGCTGGAATTTTGGACGCGGTCACGGGTCAATTCATGCCGCGCGAAACTTTGGAGACCGGATTTCTTTTGCCCGAGGCCAAGCCGCACGAGCGTTGGTTGTGGCGCGTGGGCGGAGTTGGCGTTGCAGGCGAAGAGGCCAACGAAGATCGTCCAACACTTTTATTCACGACGGGGTTGTGGCGATGCGGTCGACCTGAACTTGAGTTGATGGAAATTCCAGCCAAGCATGTGCGCGCCGGTTTAATTTTAATCGACGCAATGGCCGGGCTTCTGCTTGAAGGCGACATGCCGGAGGTTGGCGAGAAAGTGGAAGTGGGGCCGGGTCTTGAAGTGTGTTTGCAGCCGTGGCAAGAAGTGGCTGTGACTGCGCCTGATGGAGCGCCTGGATCAAATTCGTTTCGTGCCGCGGCGCGCAGTGAGGAAGGATTTTCTCCACTGCTTGGCGTGCGCGCGGTGGTGTGTCATCCCGAGCCTGTTGGTGAATTCAAGAAAGTGTGGACATGGCCCGCGCAAGTCATCGCCGCATTGGAGACTGGCCACGCCGCGTTGTTCGCAACCGAGCACGCCATTGACGCAACGGCTTCGCGCGCGCGTAGCCACTTTGATGTTTTCGCAACGGCCTTCGCCAGTTTGCGCCGCAGTGACGACGCCGCGCATCAAGCATTGGTGCAGAGCGCGTTTCAAGTGCAGGCGCCGCTTGAAGGCGGCACGGATCCCGACCGCGTTGAGCAGGCGTGGTTCATTGTGCGCAAGTTTGAAGGCGATTCGCTGGACACCGTACTGCTTGATCAACCGCATAGCCGCCCTGATTTGGGGCAGGGTTCCAGTGTGCGTGTCGCTGTGGCCAACATCACGGATTGGCGCGTTGAACTCCCTGAGGGTGATTTAAGTTCTGAACTGTGGACGGAATTATTGCCGGCGGTTGATCGTCTGCGCGGAATTTCGTAAGCCACGCATCTTGCGCCTGCGCAAATGGACAACATGTCATGGTTTCGTTTTGCATGCAATTGCAATGCCCCGCAGTTACACTACAAACATGCCCGCATCAAGAAGCCGCAACACAGATTGGAAAAAAAGTCTGCAACAAGTGCTCGATCGCCGCGGCGCTTTGGAGTTGGCCGTGGCGCGTCCGGATGGCGCCCCTGAAGATGGTGTTGACATTATTTGGCGCAGCCAATTGACCGCTCTGCATGAGGATTCGATTGAAGTGGAATCACCGCAAGCGCTTGGCCGCACTGTGCAATTGAAGGAAGGCGTGAAGTTGGTCGCCGCGTTTGTGATTGGGCAAAATAGATTTGCATTCAACACCAGTATTTTGCCAAGTCCCGCAAAAGCCGGGCACACCTTGTCTCTTTTTCTGGCGCAGCCTGATTCCATTGAGCGTTGCCAGCGCCATAACGATCGATTTGATTTGCAAGGATTGCAATTGCCGCAAGCCACCATGTGGCCATTGTTGGAGCCGCGCAGTGTTGGCGTTGCGGAGCGCGCCAATGAATTGGCATTTGAAGCGCATTCTCGCGGCGAGACGCTGGAAACCAGCGCGTCTGGTGGTGGCGAAGCGCTTATGCCAAACATGGGGCCGTCCATCACCGGGACATTGATGAATGTTGGCGGAGGCGGAGTTGGAATTCGCATTGCATCCAGCGAGGCTGGAGCGCTGTCACGTCACCGCATTTTCTGGATTCGTATTTCGCTGGGTAAGGACAATCCAGTTCCACTTGTGGCCACCGGCAAACTTGTACACACGCACATTGATTCCATGAACAATACCTACGCAGGCATTGCGTTTGATTTTTCGTTCAACCCGGAGCATCAGAAAACGGTGGCGGCGCAAATTGCAAGCTATGTGCAGCGCGTTCAGGCCAAGCAAATTTTGCCGCGGTAATGCGTGCGCCGGGCTTTGTCCCTGTTTCCATAAATATATTTTTGTCGCCTCTGGCGGTGGTCATCATTGCGTCCGCTCGCGCAAACCAACTCCTTCAAGGCAAGTCAATTTTAAAATTACCCATCTGGCCAATTCAGCTATGCGAAGGTTGCGCGGCTTGAATCGCCTGCTCCAACACGCGTACTTTGGCGTGCGTTTCGGCCACTTCCTCTTGCGGTTTTGAATCACTGGTAATTCCGCATCCCGCGGCGTATGTCAGCGCGAATGTGTTTGGCGAAGTTTCGCGCAGGGTCGCGGTACGAATCGCAACGCTTAATTTCATTGCGCCCGTGTCGGCGAAATATCCAATGGCCCCGCAGTATGGTCCACGCGAAAAATGTTCCAGTTCATCGATCACTTGCATGGCGCGAATTTTGGGCGCGCCTGTGATTGAGCCTGGCGGAAATGTGTTGGCCAACAACATGGCGCGATCGCACGTGTCTTGAAGTTGTCCGTGAATTTCCGCGACGCCGTGCACCACGGTTCCATGCGTCTCCATGACGCGCGCTTGGCTCACGCGCACCGTCCCAGGCTGGCTTACGCGAGATAAATCATTGCGCATCAAGTCCACAATCATGTGCAGTTCAGCCGCGTCTTTTTCGCTGCCCGCCAACTCCTCGCTGCCCACTTCGCTGACGCGGGTGCCTTTAATGGGACGTGAAATCACTCGGCCATTGGCGTCAAGTTCAAGAAAAAGCTCGGGGCTCATGCTCGCCAACATTCCTGTGTCCGTTTCCAGCCACGCGCCGTAGCGCGCACCACTGCTGCTGAAAGCCAAGTGGGCGAAGTCGCGCGGCGAACCACGCAACTCGCTGTGCCAACGACGCGCAATGTTGGCTTGAAATAGATCGCCAGCATGGATCAACGCAATGGTGTGCGCCACGGCTTGCGCGTATTGCGCGTCGGAACTTTCTTCTTGCAGCGTTGCGCATTCGCAATGCGCCTGCGTGTGGTCGTCGCGCAATTCAATCGCGTCAACCGCTCCACCAATGGACCACCATTGCTGCGCCACATGATCAAACACAAAGGCCTGATCGCAGCGCGCAGCTTGCGCCAAGGGCCATGTTTGAGTGGTGTTGTTCAAGCGCGCCGCTACGTTGCCATGCGTATGAGGTTGCTTTTGTGTCGCGTGCGCCGATGGTTCCAGCACCGCGCCAAGTTCGTAAGAAAATTGCGTGAACCAGCCCGCGCCCATCGGGGGGCCGTCGTGCAGGGGCGTGGTTGTGTCGGCGTGCGCGACATCAAGCGAGCGAATCCAGACCAGCACATCGTGCTTGGTCAATCCTTCGCGCGCACGCAATATTTTCCATTCGCTTGGAACGCCAATCACGCTCACGCGCGACCAACTGGAATCATCGCCAGAAAGCAATGCCGCCAATGCAACAGTGCGCGGCCAACGACGCAGTACGTCGAGTGGTTGCACATTCCAATCCAAGCGTTGGGCGGTCGCCATGGCATGATGCTAGGCATTTCAAGGCAATTTGATGTGATCGTGCGAAATAATGCAAAATCAATATCCTTAGAACTTCGCGGCGTCCGCCGCATTTATTTGGTTCAACTCACACATTTCAGAGGTTCTCTATGTCGCTTGCCACACCACCACGTTCAAGTTCTCGCCTACAAAAAAAATCTAGCCGTTCAAGCGCGAAGTCCAAGACCGCGATTGCCAAATCAAAGAATGTAAAGCCCGTGACAAAGTCCAAAAATAAAAATACCAAGACCAACTCTAAGAAATCAGGCGGCGTGAAATCCATCAATTCAAAGACTGGCAAGTTGATTTACTTCTTCGCTGCCAAAGGCACCGAAGGAAGCGCCGGCATGAAGAGCCTGCTTGGCGGCAAGGGCGCGAACTTGGCGGCCATGTGCTCCATTGGTTTGCCTGTGCCTCCGGGTTTCACCATCACTACGGAAGTCTGCAACTTGTATTACGAAAGCGGGCGCAAAATGCCGCCGGCACTTCTGAAGGAACTCAAGGCGTATGTGGCGCGGCTTGAGAAATCTGTCGGCAAGAAATTTGGCGACGCGCGCAATCCATTGCTTGTGTCGGTTCGTTCCGGAGCGCGCGACAGCATGCCCGGCATGATGGACACCATTCTTAATTTGGGCTTGAATGACAAAACTGTTTTGGCGTTGAAGGAAGCCACGGACAATGGCCGTTTCGCATGGGATTGCTATCGCCGCTTCATTCAGATGTACGGCGACGTCGTCATGGGCGTGCAGAAGCGCAATGAAAACGAGCACGATCCATTTGAAGATGTCATGGCCACGCTCAAGGCGGAGGTTGGCGTTGCGGAGGACACGCATCTCACTGAAACGCATTTGCATGAATTGGTGAAGCGTTTCAAGGCGCTCATTCTTGATCGCACTGGCAAGAAATTTCCAAATGATCCAATGGATCAACTCATTGGTTCCATCGCCGCGGTTTTCCGCAGTTGGATGAACGATCGCGCCATTGTGTACCGCGCCAAATATCGTATTCCCGCGCAATGGGGCACCGCCGTCAATGTGCAAGCCATGGTGTTCGGCAACACTGGCGATGATTCCGGCACCGGCGTCGCGTTCACGCGCGACCCCGCGACGGGCGAGAATGTTTTCTACGGCGAGTACCTGGTGAACGCGCAAGGCGAGGATGTTGTCGCCGGAATTCGCACGCCACTTCCCGTGGATCAAATGGCGCAAAATAAAAACATGGCGCCGGCATTCGCGCAACTTGTGAAAGTGCGCAAGACACTTGAGAAGCGTTTTGGCGACGTGCAAGATTTTGAATTCACCATTGAGCGCAAAAAATTATGGATGTTGCAAACACGCCGCGGCAAGCGCACGGCGCTGGCCTATGTGCGCATTGTGCATGACATGGTGCGCGAAGGTTTGATGAGCCCCGAGGACGCGATCGCATCGAGCGATCCCGAGGCCATGAATCAATTGTTGCAACCTATTTTCGATCGACACGCCTACGAAGCCGCCCGCACGCAAGGACGTTTCTTGTGCAAGGGTTTGCCAGCGGGTCCAGGCGCGGCCAGCGGTGAAATTGTGTTGACCGCGGGCAAGGCCGAGGAAATGGTGAAAAATGGAAAGCGCGTTGTGTTGGTGCGCGTTGAAACAAGTCCTGAAGATTTGCGCGGCATGATCGCCGCCGATGGAATTCTCACGGCGCGTGGTGGCGTGAGCAGTCACGCCGCTTTGGTTGCGCGTCAAATGGGCAAGGTGTGCGTTGTAGGCGCCGGCTCGCTTGAAGTGGACTATCACAAGGGCACCGTTTCATGCGACGGAAAAATCCTGCGTGAAGGCGACTCGCTTTCCATTGATGGAACCACGGGCGAAGTCTTCACTGGTTCAATCGACACCGCCGACAGCGAACTGAAGCAAGTCTTGATCGCCAAGACCATGAAGCCCGCGGACAGCGATATTTACCGCTACTACGCGTTCGTGATGAAGTTGGCGGACAAGTATCGACGTCTTGGTATTCGCACCAACGCCGACACGCCGGAGCAAACGCATAACGCGCTGGCCTTTGGCGCGGAGGGCATTGGCCTGTGCCGTACCGAGCACATGTTCTTTGAGGGTCATCGCATTGATGCGATGCGCGAAATGATTTTGTCGCGCACCGAAGTTGCGCGCCGCGCCGCACTTGCCAAGTTGTTGCCATTTCAACGTGGCGACTTTGAGGGCATTTTCCGCGCACTGGACGGCGCTCCCGCGTGCATTCGCTTGCTCGATCCGCCGCTGCATGAATTCTTGCCAAACGATTCTGCAACACAGCAAGCGCTTGCCAAAAAGCTAGGCGTCACCGCGGAGCAAGTGGCGGCGCGCGTGCATGAACTTCACGAGTTCAATCCCATGCTTGGTTTCCGCGGTTGCCGCCTTGGCACCGTGTATCCCGAGATCAGTGAAATGCAAGTGCGCGCAATTTTTGAAGCCGCGGCGCAAGTGCAATCCGAAGGCATCAAGGTTCGACCCGAGATCATGATTCCACTTGTTGGTTTCGCAAAGGAACTTGAAATTCAAGTCGAGCTCACGCACCGCGTGGCCAAGGAAGTCATGGCCGCCACCAAGCAGAAGTTGCAATACATGGTTGGAACCATGATTGAAATTCCGCGCGGCGCGCTCACGGCGGACAAAATTGCGCAGACCGCGGAGTTCTTCTCCTTCGGTACCAACGATCTCACTCAAACATGTTTGGGCATGAGCCGCGACGACTCCGGAAGTTTCTTGCCCAAGTATTCAGAGCTCGAGATCATCGCGGAAAATCCATTCGCATCAATCGATGTGGCGGGTGTCGGTCAACTTGTCCGCACAGCTGTGGAGCTTGGCCGCCAAACGCGTCCTGACATCAAGTTGGGAATTTGCGGCGAGCACGGTGGCGATCCAGCCAGCATCGGGTTCTTCCATGACGCGGGTTTGGCGTATGTCAGTTGTTCGCCATTTCGCGTTCCTGTCGCTCGGCTTGCCGCCGCACGCGCCGCAGTTTTGGATCCCACTCGTGCGAAGTCCTCAAAGGCAAAGCGCCAGTGAGATTGACGACCAGCGTATTTCTTGCGGCGCTTTGCGCGTTAACGTCATGTCAAGACAGCGCATACGCACCGTATCCGCGAGAATTGGTTCCTGGCACTGTGCGCCAATATTCATGTCGCAAAGTGCGTGGCACGCTGGAAATGGATGGGGTGTTGGATGAGGCGGTGTGGAAATCTGCTCCTTGGAGCGAGCCCTTTCTTGACATTGAAGGCTCAAGCAAGCCCACGCCTCGTTACGCGACTTGGATGAAGATGTTGTGGGATGACAACTACTTGTATATCTCCGCATATATAGAAGAGCCTGATTTGTGGGCGACCATGGACAAGCGCGACATGGTTGTTTTTCACGAGAACGACTTTGAAATATTTATCGATCCGCAATATCAAAACTTCACCGGTCCGGAAGCCAACAAACAGTCGTATTACGAACTTGAATTCAACGTCATTGGCACACTCTTTGATTTATATTTGACCAAGGAATATCGGCTTGGCGGCACAGCGCATGCAGAATGGAATTGCGAAGGCATTGATGGCCAGATTAAAAAATGGGGTACTTCAAATAACGCCGCCGATACGGACAAGGGTTGGACTGTCGAAGTCAAAATTCCATTTCGGTGCTTGCGACCGCCAACTACGGTGACCAACGACGTAACTGAAAATATTCGTAATGGTGATACGCCTTTGGTGGGCGATGAGTGGCGCATGAATTTTTCGCGAGTGGAGTGGCAGCTTGAAAAAGTCGGCAAGGACTATGTGAAGAAGCCTGGAACCAAAGAGGACAATTGGGTTTGGACTCCGCAATGGACCGTCGACATGCATCAGTTGGAGCATTGGGGCGTGGTCACGTTCACGGAATAAGGCGCTGCGAAGTAGCTGATTTCGTGTCGGAACGTGCATTTTCTAAAAAATTGGAACAAAAATGCAGCCGGAAAGGCGTTTCATGCGGATGCAACTCTTCGCAAAGGATTTTTATGCAACATCAAAAACCATCCACATCTTCGGATTCATTTTCACTTGGACACCCACCACAAGATCAACGTGTTTTGCTTGAGCACCTGGAAGTCATTCCAGATTCCGACAATTTGTTCCACCAGGTTTTGCAGCAGGCCTTGACCGCCGCGCAACTCACTGGCATGCGCCGTTCGCATCAACTCATGTTGGCGCAGCCAAAGAATGAAATCGTTGTGCACTTTCCAGTGCTCATGGATGACGGTCAGCATCGTCTCTTTACCGGCTACCGCATTCAGCACAACAACGCGCTTGGTCCATACAAGGGCGGTCTGAGATTTCATCCGCATGTCACGTTGGATCAAATGAAGGGTCTGGCCATGGTCATGACGCTCAAGTGCAGTTTGATGCGTCTTCCATTTGGCGGCGCCAAAGGCGGCGTGCGTTGCAATCCGCGTGAGCTGAGCAAGGACGAACTCATGCGCGTCACGCGTCGATATTGCTCCGCCATCAGCAATCAGATTGGTCCCGATTACGACATTCCTGGTCCTGGCGTTGGCACGGACGAGCAAGTCATGGCATGGTTTGCCGACACATTCGCGCAGACAACTCCCGAGCACGGTCGCCAAGATGTCACACGCGCTGTCACCGGCAAGCCTGTTGAACTTGGTGGTTGTCCAGGACGTGACCGCGCAAGCGCAATGGGCATGGTCACAGTGCTTGAAGAGTTGCTTCCGGATTTTGATCTGCCTCTTGAAGGATTGCGCTTCAGCGTGCTTGGTTTTGGAAAAGTTGGAAGTTGGACTTCGCGCATTTTGCAGGAGCGCGGCGCCTTATTGGTTGCTGTTATGGACGACACTGGCGCGGTGCGCAATGACCGCGGCATTGATGCGCAAGAGTTGTCGCGTCATGTCCACGCGCATGGTGGCGTGATTGGATTCTCCGAGGCGCAAACCGTTCAAAAGAACGATTTTTATAGCGCTCCAGTGGATGTGTTTATTCCCGCCGCGCTTGAGCGCATGTTGGACGCGGAAGCGGCTTCGTTGATCACCGCTCGCGTTGTCGCGGAGGCGGCCAGTCTGCCAACCACCGCCGAGGGTGATGAAATCTTTTTGCAGCGCGGCATAGAAGTTTTGCCAAGTATTTTGTGCAACGCGGGCGGCTTGGTTGCAAGTTATTTTGAATGGGTCATGAACAAGGGCTCTGAAATGTGGACGGCCACCGAGGTGGAAGAGCGATTGAGCCAGCAAATGATTTTGGCGGCGCGTCGAACGCGCTTGGCGCGGCACCGCTTTGAATGTGATTTACGAACCGCGGCGCTGTGCGCGGCGGTGGAGCAAATTGGCAGAGTGCATGAGCTGCGCGGCGTGTTTCCGTAATTCGTCGCCGCTGTTCAACGGACTTCAATCAACGCGCGCGATTTGAATGTGCTTGGTTTTCAATTCACTTCAATGCAAGATCTATTGCAACGGGCTTCAGCCAGCGCGTCAGCATTCTTAGGCACACAGCTCTTGTTTCACGTGCGTGGCCAATTTCGCCGCGCTTGCGTGATCAATGGCGCTTGGCTTCCATGTGATTGCAAGTCCGCGGCCATCTTCATATTTAGGAATAATATGAAAGTGAACATGCATCACTTCTTGGTGCGCCATGACTCCGTTGTTTTGCAGAATGTTGTATGCGGTTGCGCCGGTGGCTTTCAAAATTGCAGCCGCAACCAGTGGTAGCGCCGCCCCCAAAGCCGCCGCGCTTGCGGGCGAAAGCATGTGTAATTCAGCCATTTCTTGCTTGGGAACCACAAGGGTGTGGCCAGGCGAAAGCGGGTTCACATCTAGAAACGCAATCACCAACTCGTTTTCAAAAAGCTTGTGGCAGGGGACTTCGCCGCGAATGATGCGGGTAAATATGCTAGCCATATGGGCGAGCGTACCATCGGGCGCATGTCGAATGCGCGCAAGGAAAAACCGTTTAGGCAAGTCAGTCATCGCGGCGCTTTGAACGCGCAATTGCCCCCAGACGCCGTGTTGAAAAATCTTTTGAAGAATTTTCTTCAAGAAGATCTTGGCGCCGCAGGTGATGTGACAAGCAACGCCATGATCAGCGCGCGGAGCAAGGCGACGGCCTATGTTGTGGCGCGAACAGCGGGCGTGCTTGCCGGAGCCCGTCTGGTTGAGTTGTTGGCCGGTATGGTTCGCCCCGCGCTCATGGTGCGCGGCATGGTGCGTGATGGCGAACGCGTACGCGCAGGTCAAAAAGTATTTTGTATTTCAGGTTCTCTGCGCGGCATTCTTCTTTTGGAACGCACCATGTTGAATCTTTTAGGAAGACTCAGCGGCGTGGCCACATCCACCAACTCGTTCGCAACGCAAGTCAAGGGAACCAAGGCCCGCATTCGTGACACGCGCAAGACCACGCCGGGATTGCGCGCGCTGGAAAAATACGCCGTGGTGTGTGGAGGAGGTGTTTCACATCGCGCGGGTTTATTTGACGCGTTTCTGGCCAAGGACAATCATGTCGCGGGCTTGACTCCGCAGCGCATGGCGCATGACATTCATCAAGCGATTATCGCGGCGCGTCGGCACAACAAACTGAAGTTCGCCATGGTGGAGGTGGACACATTGGGCCAACTGGATGCGTTGTTGCGCCTTCCAAATGGCGTGATTGACGCCATTTTGTTGGACAACATGAGCTTGATCACACTGCGAAAAGCCGTCGCTTTGCGCGATCGACTTGCGCCCGGCGTTCAACTTGAAGCCAGCGGTGGCGTGACGCTGAAAACCGTGGCCGCCATCGCGCAATGCGGTGTGGATTTTGTCAGTGTGGGGGCCATCACGCATTCCGCTCCGCAAATTGATTTTGCAATGGACATTCAATCCCCATCGCGAAAGCGGAGGCGGATATGAGCGCGCAACACCAAGACGCCGCGGCGCACCGCGGCGCACACCTGAATGCGCAAGGCAACGGTGCGACGAATCACGACACGCCGATCGCAAATTGGAGCGACGCCATGCAAGCCGCCATTGCGGGTTTGACTCATTTCAATTCCATCACCGTGTTGAGCGAAACCGATAGCACGCAAGATGTCGCTGCAAAGAGCGCGCTTGGCTGCGTGGTGACAGCAGGTCGACAACGGGCTGGTCGAGGGCGACTTGGAAATGTGTGGGCGGATACCGGCGAGGAAGGTCTTGCGTCCACGGTTGTGGTTCAAACGCAATCGCCAGATCGATTGGCCATGGCCGCCGCGGTCGCCACCGCAACAACTTTGCGGTCGCTTGTGCAACACAATGTCGCCGCGCGCATTGGAGTGAAATGGCCCAACGACATTGTGGTTGCGCGCGCGGGCGGCGAGCCGCAAAAAATCGCGGGCATTTTAATTGAAAGTAGTGGCGACCGCGCGCTGATTGGAATCGGAATCAATGTGCGTCAATCCACATTTCAAAAAGAAATCGCCCATCGCGCCATCAGCTTGATGCAACTTGACCAAGCGTGCGATCGCCTTGTTGTGCTGACAACTCTCGTGCGACAACTGGACCATTTTCTTTCCGCCAGCAATCGCGTGATTGAAGAGGCCTATGAAAAACTTGATAGAACCGCGGGATTGCGCATGAAATTTGTCACGCCACAAGGAATGGTGGAGGGGGTTGTCTTGCGCTGCGACCCAGCGATTGGATTGCTGGTGCAGACCGACCACGGAGTGCAAACTTTGCCATCGGCCACCACCCGCGTTCAACCTTAGGGCCCATTGTGCCGATTTGTATTTTGAATCTACACTTGCAATCTCATGTTCAACGCACTTTCCATTCTTGTTCTTGCCCTTGCTTTCGCAAGCGATGACAACAAGGCTGGCGCATTGGTGCCTCTTGAACAAGGAACAACCGACCGATCCGCCACGGCAACGTCACTTCTGATTCAGCCGGTTGAATTAAGTGAAACCACAAACTTTCAAAAGTTGTTTGGCGTCGCTGGCCGACCCGATCTTTTTGTTCGATCGCAAGGCGGGCTGTACGCGGTGTTTGATCAAGGCTCCTATCGAAGCGTGAAAGGCAGGACTTTTATTCAGTGGCCCGCGGGAACAATGTATTATATTGGTCAGCCCAATTTCTCCGGTTTAAAAAGTAACGGCGTGCGTGTTGGTCAAAGTGGCGTCAATCCTCCGCCAGGAATTGAATTGAATCCAAAATCTTCAGGCGGAACCGACCTGCGAATTGGCGCCGCGCCCGAAGATCATTTGATCGCAGCCATTCCAGTGGGCGCGCGCGTTGTGAATGAACCTGTCACCAATAAAAAAAGCGGTCTTGTGCCAGCGAAGGATGCGGGATTTGGACATTCCAGCGCTGGCGCCATTGCGCCAAAATCTCAGCAATCTGCTGCTTCTACAGCGGAAAAACAGCAAACTTCGCCGGCTCCAATGACAAATCCAAGTGATCCCAAATCGCCAACGCATGAGGCGGTTCCAAGTTCCGCGCCGCAAAATCAATCCAATCAGAACGCCGCCGCGCAGTCGCCTATCAAGCCATGATGCGACCGCTCACTTTTGGCGGCGTTCTCTGCGCCATCATGTTCATTGCATGTGAGCCCATTGCGTTCGCGCAAATTTCTGTCGCGCTTGCAAATCCCGCCGCGGCGCGCGCCGGTGTCATCGCCATTCCAATGCGTCAGCAATCTCCAAATGACACATGGCCATCACATCTGGTGCTGAAACCAAAAGATGGTGGTCCGCCATTTGATGGCGTGATCGCATGGATTGGCGCCAAGCAAGCGCCAACGGAGCGCACTTGGACGCAATCGCAGGAGCAACTTGATATTCGACCAATTGAAATGGCTCCTCAGAATCAAAGTCCGCAAGAATCCGGGTCCGTTGTGTTGCTTGCAAAAACGCCGCGCGATATTCATGGCGCTCTTGATGTTGGAACTTCCACTGTCGAGCCAGTCTGGTTTGATTTAGCGGAGATTGAACCTGATACAGCCAAATTGCCTTTGAAACTTGGCGACACCTACGCGCTGCCCGATCCAGTCGCGCCCGCGGAGTGGTTTCGTTGGTGGTTGCTCGCGGATGCAGCCGATCGAAAGCCGCCGGCAGCGGCGGGTGATGAAGTGCAGCAGTTGTTCGCCATGTATCGCGCGCAATTATGGCAAGCGGGCATCGAGCGAATCGAGCGGCAAAGTCCTGGCGTCGCCGCGGAAATTCGTGAGCGACTCACCGCGGTGAGTGTGGAATCAAACGCAGGACATCCCGCCATGCGCAAAGCCTGTTGGATTGCTGACTCGGATTCGTTGTCGCAACTTTTGTCAATTTTAATTTCAACTGATCGAAGCGATGAAAAATGCATGGAGACCGCGCTTAGTTTCATTCGCTCAATTTCTCCAGTCACCATGTGGCCCGAGTCCGATGATGGTCACGCGCTGCATTTCGCGGCGTGCAATGCCTCGCCCGAGGAGATTGTGATTCAATTTTCGTGGCTTGAGGCGCCAAATTTACCGCCATTGGCAATGCGCTTGCCGCCCAACGGCATAGCCCGAATCACGGTCGATCGTCCCGCAGAATTGATGCCCGATCCACTTTCGGGTGAACCAAGTCCAATTGTGGGCACGCTTCTTATGACGTGGCCAAATAATGCAACGCGCATGAAAGTGGCGCCTGCGCAGAGCATTATTCGTCCGCCAGGATATTCGCTGGGATTATTTCTTCCCACGCTTTCACTGGCGGATGCGCAAGTTGGAAAAATTCAGCCGCTTCCATTGGCTTGGAGCACCACGGCAAGCGTGCGTCGCAAGTTTGGACATTGGGAAATTTTCGCGGAATGTTTGCGGCAAGAAATTCGAATTGAAGATCAACTTGAAGTCACGCTTGGTGACAGCGCGCGAACCATGGCGCGTATTCAAGTGGGGGAAGCCGGCGTGCGCAACGTGACTTCCTCAAGCGGTTCGGGCGAGCCCGCAGTGCGCACGGATTCTTTCGCCGACCGTTGGCGTTGCGTCATCGAAGTTCCAGAGGAGTGGTTGCCAATGGAAGGCAAAGGACGGCCATTCGTGATCGGTGTTTCCAGATTCACCAGTGGCCCTTCATCGCGCCAGACGGCCATTGCCGCGGCGCCTCCGTGGCAAGTCGGTCCGCCTCTTATTCAACTTGAAGCCGCAAAATGGATCGATCCACCAATTCAACGCGTGAATGCGTCACCATGATTCTCTATACTCGCATGCGATGAACGGCGAGAAAAAAATGCGCGTGGTCGCGCTGCTCAACCAAAAAGGTGGCGTCGGTAAAACCACCACCACCGTGAATCTTGGCGCCGCGTTCGCCGCAAGTGGTTTGCGAACGCTGCTGATTGATCTTGATCCGCAATCCAATCTCAGTTTGCATTTTGGCGTGGAGGCTTCCAACGATGAGCCGCGTCCAAGCACCACCAGTTTGTTCGCGGATCCGCCTTTGCCGATTGCGCAATGCGTCACGCAGGCGCGTGAAAATCTTTGGTTTATTCCCGCGGATCAGCATCTGGCGTTGGCCGAAGGGCAACAGGATGCGCAGCACGTTTTAGCCAACGCATTGGAAACCGTGCGCGAGCAATTCGACGTGGTCTTGCTTGATTGTCCGCCTGGACTTGGAGTTCTCAGCGTGAACGCCCTGACCGCTGCTGACGAAGTGATTGTTCCGATGCAAGCGCAATATTTGGCACTGCGCGGTCTGGAAAAATTGTTGCAGACCGTTTCCGATATCACCGCGGGTTTAAATCCGAAGTTGCGTTGCACCGGCGTTGTGTTGTGCATGCATGAAAGCCAGTCAAGCCATGGGCGCGCCGTGGTGGAGGAAATTCGCCAGCACTTTGAAAGTTGCCGCGATAGCGACGTGCCATGGAACACGTGTCGATTGCTGCAGCCGCCCATTCGCCGCAATATCAAATTGGCCGAGGCGCCTTCATTTGGTCAAACTATTTTCGACTACGACCCCAAGTGCGCTGGCGCCGATGACTACCGCGGTGTGGCCAACAGTTTGATCGCCATGTGGAATGAGCGCGCGGCGAACGATGCATCGCAACAGTCGTCGGTTTCATCCACATGAAGATCGCCATTCTTGGAGCGGGTCTTGCGGGTCTGACGGCGGCGCGAACATTGCAGCGCGCCGGTCAAAGTTTCACCATGTTTGAAAGTTCCGATCGCGTGGGCGGGCGCGTGGCAACGGACATGGTTGACGGGTTTCAAATTGACCGCGGTTTTCAAGTGTATTTGCCCGCATATCCAGAGGCGGGGGCGTGGCTTGATTTGAACGCCTTGCGTTTGCAACCACTCGTGTTACAAGCGCGATTATTCACGGGTCACAAGTGGATTCGTATGGGTCATCCACTGCGTTGCCCAAGCGCCGCGCTCTCTGGCGTGTTGCATGGACTCGTCACGCCATCCACTGCCATGGCTTTGTTGCCGCTGACTTGGGCCGCGTTGCAAGGCAAGCAACCATCGCAACCACAGAGCGTGGGCATGACGTCTTCAGCATGGATGAACGATCGCGCAATCGCCAAACGATTTCAAGAAATATTCGCGCGCGCATTTTTTGGCGGGGTCTTTCTAGACCGCTCGCTTGAAACCGATTCCGCAATGTTGGACTTCACGCTGTCCATGTTCATTCGCGGCGGCGCGGCCGTTCCCCCATCCGGCATGCAAGAAATTCCAAAGCAACTTGCGCAACCGCTGCCAGTGGAACAGATTCGCTTGCGCTGTCCGGTTGCGGCCGTCATTCCCATGTCAACGGGTTGGCGCGTGCAGCCAGTCGCAAGCGCGGTTGAGCACTTTGACGCCGTCATTGTTGCCGTTGATCAGAGCGCGGCGGCGAAATTGTTGCCACATCTTTCTGAGGGTTCCTGGCGCGGCACAACGCAACTTTCTTACTCGGTCGCGCTGGATCAACTTCCAGAATCACTTCGTGAACCTGTTTTACATTTGGACGCCACGGGCAATGGTCCGGCGAATCATGTCATGTGCATGTCCGCGGCCGCAAGCAACTATGCGCCGCGCGGCATGGCTCTCATCAGCGTCAATTGCGTTGATGTTTCGCTGGCGCAACTGGGGCTGCGCCAACTTGAACAACTCACGCGCGCTCAATTGCGAACATGGTTTGGCGCAAGTGTTGACGCATGGAAACTTGTGCGCGCGCAAGACATTGCCCACGCGCTGCCCCGACAAACACCAGGTGATTTCGCCAATCGACCACACGCGGCGCAAGGCAATGGCTTGTTTGTCGCCGGCGATTTTGTGAGTGAAGGATCAATTGACAGCGCTATGCGCTCGGGACGGTTGGCGGCGGAGCTGGCGTTGCAGTTTGCCGCACAATAATCGTGACCTCGCTCATGGCTGGATTCAGTTGACCCGCTCTAAAATTCACTTCGACGTCGCGGTTTCCCTTGTGAAAAACCAAATCGCCCGCGGTTGGATTCACTACGCGTTTAACCACGGTCCATTCTTGCTCTTTAAATAAAGCGACCAGTTCGTTGGTGAAATGCACCACATCTTCAATCGGTCCGCGAAAAGTAAACTTGCCGCCATCCAGCGTTCCGCTGCGCTGATCAATGTTGCTGCTATGGCGGCTTTCCATTTCAGGTGGCGCCGGAATATCGCTTTCTAAAATCATGGCTGGACCCGAACCGCATCCAGTTCCAAGCGTCGACCACAACACCAGCAGAATCATTGCAGGAAGATTTCGGTTCATGTCGATAGCCAAGGATACAGTCGCCAACTTCAAAGGGTATGGATCATGTCGTTTGAAAAGCACGCTCGAACCGTCTCCTTGTTGACATTGGTCAGCCGATTTTCTGGCCTCGCCCGCGACGCCGCGCAAAGCCGCGTATTTGGCGCAGGTCCAATCATGGACGCGTTCGCCATTGCGTTTCAATTGCCAAATTTATTTCGCCGGCTCTTTGGCGAGGGTGCGCTCAGCGCGTCGTTCACGCCGGTGTACGCCAAACTAGAGCAAGATAATCCGCAAAAATCCAGACTCTTCGCGTCGGTCACGATTGCCTTGCTCATGATTGTGTTGGCCGCGCTCACTCTTGTGGGTGAAGCCGTTGTGCTTTCACTTCCAAGTCGCGACGCGAATCAGCAACTTTCGTTTCAACTTATGGCGACCATGTTGCCGTATATGCCGCTGATTTGCGTGGTGGCGCTGATGGGCAGCATCTTGAATGTGCACGGCAAGTTCGCCGTGGCCGCGGCCAGTCCAATGATTTTAAACGCGGCCATTATCGTGGCCTCGATTGGCGTGTCGTACATGCATGGTGGAATGGAGCGCTCGGACCATATTCAAATTGTTGCGTGGAGCGTGGTTGTCGCGGGTTTGTTGCAAGTGGCATGGATGGTTTGGAGCCTGCGTGGCTATGGAATTCGCCTGTCGGTGCAATGGCACGGTTGCCGCGACTCGCTTCGCACCATGCTGACAACCATGTTGCCCATGATGATTGGGTTGGGCGTTTTTCAAATCAACACTTTCATTGACAGTGTGATCGCCAGTTACCCCACATTGGTTGGTCCCACAATTTTTGGAATGCAATTTCCTTTGATGGAGGGTTCCAACGCCGCCATGAATTTCGCCACGCGCCTGTATGAATTTCCACTTGGCGTATTTGGCATTGCCATTGCCACCGCGATTTTCCCCACGCTTTCACGTCAAGCATCCAATCCAGCATTGTTCGCGCACACATTGCGCCGCGGCATTCGACTTGCGTTGTTCATTGGACTTCCCGCAAGCGCGGGTTTGATTGTGGTGCGAACACAATTAACCACCGTTGTTTTTCAAGGTGGGAAATTCACCACTGATGACACGTTTCGTGTGGCCACCATCTTGCTTGGCTTTGCACCCGCTGTCGCGGCCTTTAGCGTCATGCAAACCATCACGCGCGCTTTCTACGCATTAGGTGACACCTCCACTCCAACGCGCATTTCAATATGGATGGTGTGTTTGAACTTCGTGTTGAATTGTACTTTGATTTGGACTCCGCTGAACACTTCAGGACTGGCGTGGAGCACAACCATTTGCGCATTCATTCAAGCCGCCATTTTGATTTATCTTCTTCATGGTCGCATCAATAATCTGTTTGACATTCACACGCGCGTGGCCAGCGTGAAAATATTCGCGGCAACATTGGTCATGACCGCGGTCATCACCGCAATCGCCTTCGCGCTTCCGACAGGCATGACCGCAATGGCAGGTGTGCTTCCAGTGGGGACGGCGTGGGGACAATCACTTTTACAACTATTGTTTCTTACTTTTTCCGGCGTGGTGTGCATGTTCGCGCTGGCCAAATGGTGGAAAATGCCCGAATGGAAGTGGACTTTGGGTCAAATTGATCAAGACATTTCGGCAATCGATAGCGGACAATAAACACAGGAAAAACAGCCCGCAATTTCACACGGGTCAATTTGGGTGGCGTAATAGAAGTAGTTCACTCGTCCGGGGGAGATTCATCATCTACACAACGAGTGAACTGTCTGCGTCCACGGTGGGCGCAGACTTTATTTTTGCGCCATCAACGAATCTTTGCGCGCAATCACATTTCTTTATCCATAAATGCACTTCTATACAGGGAAAATCATTCATTTTTAATTCATCGCCACACAAGGCAACCCCATGCGCCGTATGAGAAGTGCAGGTTGATGACAATGAAAGGGATTGAGAGTCAACCTTGGAAGAAG
The DNA here is from genome assembly GCA_903898755.1 of uncultured bacterium. Classification (GTDB taxonomy): domain Bacteria; phylum Planctomycetota; class Phycisphaerae; order Phycisphaerales; family SM1A02; genus SYAC01. The sequence continues at coordinate 19,890 of CAIUGT010000094.1, forward strand.
TGAGGACAGGTCGCCTGCCCTCGAAGTAACGCGACGGCGGGATAGTGAAAAGGAAAGTAGTTCACGAGCGCTGGGAAACGCTCGTCAAGAGAAAGACCTCGGATCGCAGGAGGGTGCGACCCGAGGTCTTTCTTATTTTAAATCAACGAAGAGAAATATTTATCGCGACGGAGCCAAGCCTTCATTTCCACTTGTTGGTGGAGTTGGGGCGACTTGATCCATTTTCACAATGGGTTGCATTGTCATTGGATCTCGCAGCGGCAAATGCGTGACCTTGCCACCAAGCAAATCATCCATCTTGGCGCGACCCGTGCTATCGCCAGGACCCACAGTGTTCCAATCGCCCACAACGAGCAGGACCATTTGATTTGGGTCGACATATTTTTGTGCAACGCGTTGCAAGTCAGCGGCTGTGACCGCCATCACCTGTTCACGGAATGTCTTCCAATATTCCTTTGGTCGATTGGTCCACTCGTCGCCAACAAACACGCCAAGCATGGCTGGCTTGCTTTCAAATGTTCGCGGGAAAGTCTCAATGAATTGGCGCTTGGCGGTCTCCAATTCCTCGGCAGTCACTGGTTGATTGCGCACTTTGTCCATCTCTTCCAGCACAATCTTCGCGGCGAGCGCCACGGTTGGATTCTTGCTTTCGTAACTGGCCGCGAACACGCCTGGGTAATACACCTTGGCCGCAAGTCGGCTTCCCGCTGAGTACGCCAAGCCTTCGTTGCTGCGCACCTGTGACATGATGCGGCTGGTGAAACCACCACCACCAAGAATGTCATTCAGCAGCAAGTACGGAATGTAATCAGGGTCATCCCGCTTGATGGAGCGCATGCCAATGCGAACCTTGCCTTGCGGAATATCTTTTTGCACATGGTAAATGCCGGGAACGATCGTCGCCGTTGGAGCTGGCGGATCTGGCATTTTTTCGCCGCGTGCCCAACCATCAAATGCCGCGTTAAGTTTGGCAAGCATTGCCTCTGGCTCAAAGTCGCCGCTGACCGCAATGATGACGTTGGCAGGATTGAAAATGCGGGTTTGAAACGCGCGCATTTTTTCAGGAGTGATCGCCTTCAAACTTGCCTCGGTGGCATCCAGCGACTCAAAGTGATCGCTGCCGTACATCAAGCGATTCCACTCGCGGCCCATGATTGAACCCGCGTCGTCGTTGCGTTGCTTCATGCCTTCAAGGGCTTGACCGCGATTGGTTTCCAAACGCGCCGCATCAAAACCCGGATTGCGCAACATGTCCACGAACAACTTCAGACTTTCATCAAAGTTGTTGGACAAGCAATTCATGCTTGCCGAACTTGTCGCGTCGCCGCAACTAGCCGACATTTGCGTGGCAAGAAAATCAATCGCCTCGTCAAATTCAGCGGGTTTCATGGTGGTTGTTCCACCTTCACGAATCATGCGACCAGTCATTCCAGCCAACCCAACCATGTCTTTGGGTTCAAGGTAACTGCCTCCCTTGAATGTCATGCTTAAGGCGATCAGTGGAAATTCCTTGGAAAGAGCCATGTACACCGCGGTGCCGTCTTTCAGCGTGTAACGAAACTTGGCGGCTTCTGGCGGCTCGAATGTCAGCGGTCCATATTTAATTTCCTCGGGGCGCTTGGGCATGCTTGTGCCCGCGGTTTGTTGCGCCGCGAAAAGTGGAAGCGCGATCGAAGCCAGCACGAGTGTTGCGATTGTTGTTTTCATTGTGTTTCTTCCGTTCATAAAATTGAAAGTATTCAGTTTGAAATAATTCATTGACCACCACTCTTTGGCGCGGTTGCGTTTGGAGCGGCATTGGCGGGGGCATTCTTTGCAGGCGCCTTCGCCTTTGCAGCGGGTTTCTCTGTCGCGGGCGCCGCAGTTGGTGCTGCAACAGCGGGAGCCGCCGCCGCAGGTGCGGCGCCACCACCAGCCTCAAGTTCCGCAATACGACCTTGCATTTTCTTCTTCATGTAATCAAACATGGGTTTCATTTGCGGTGGAACTTGAGCCCCTTGCGCTTCCATTGCTTCGAGACCTTGTTTCAGTTCCGCGGGATCCGTGGACTGCATCAACTGAGAAGCCATTTGCTTTGCGCGCGCACGCATTGGCGCGGGCAAAGCCGCCAAATCCGGATCTTCGCCCGCTGTCGCCGCGCCAGCCTTGCGCTTGTATGTGGCCACACTGCGATTGCTCGCATCAAAGTAGGTCTTGGCCACGCGCTGAATATCGGCAGCGGTCACAGCCTGCAATTTCTTGGGCATTTCATTGAGTTCCTTCCAGCCAAGGGTGCTTTCAGCAAACGCCAATTGCACCAGCAGCGAGAAATTATTTTGCAGGCGGCGATAGCTGTCCGCGGCCACGCCGTTCTTCACTTTTTGCAATTCGCGGTCAGGCACCAGTTCATCCTGCAACTTCTTCAACTCCACGTACCACGCTTGCTCCAATTGTTCTGGAGTTGAATCGCCTTTGGTTTCCGCGTTGAAGGAAAAACCGCCGGCGTATTTACGGCCGTCGTAATTGGCGCGCGCGCTAGAGGCAATACTGCTGCCCTCAATCATGGTCTTGTACAAACGACCAGTGCGACCGTTGAGAATTTCACTCATCATGTCAAGCGCGTAGCCATCCTTGTGGCCAAGCGCCACGGTGTGATAGCGAACATCCACTTCGGGTTGGAAATCTCCCTCGGCGTTCATGCGTTGCTCCGCCATTTGCTTGGTCTCCAACGTGACTACTTGTGGCGGCTTCACTTTGCCTGGTTCAAGGCGGCCAAAATATTGCTCAATCTTGGCTTTCACTTCCTCAGGTTTGAAATCGCCAACAATCACACCCACCAAATTGTTGGGGCGGTAGTAGGTGTTCCAATATTCCATCGCGCCATCCATGGTGTAACTATTCAAATCGCTAGTCCAACCAATCACTGGCCAGGAGTAGCCGCTTGAAATCCAGAACATGGCTTCAAACTGCTCTTGAAAGCGGCCGGTGGGTGTGCTTTCAGTGCGCAATCTACGCTCCTCATGCACCACGTCGCGCTCTGAATAAAATTCACGGAACACGCTGTCCATCAAGCGGTCGCTCTCCATCCATGCCCACAATTCAAATTTATTAGATGGCACATTGATGAAGAAAAACGTGAGATCGTGGCTGGTAAACGCGTTCATTCCGCTGCCGCCGGCCTTGGTGTAAATCTGGTCGAACTCGTCTTTCACAATGCTGGATTGCGCGGTTTGCTCCAACTCAAGTTTGGAGATTTGCTTTTGAATGTCATCACCTTGGGCTTTGCCGGCGTCAGTCTTTGGCACCGCGGCCAAATCCTTCTTCAATTTAGAAATCGCATCAGCCGATGATCGACCTTGTTGCTGATCCATGACCTTCTTCAATTGCGCGCGCAGGTCCTTCAATTCAGGAGTGTCATTGTTTGGATTCCACGGATCATCAATTTCGCCTTTGAAGAAACGGGTGTACTGCGTGGTCCATGACAACTGATTAATTTGATTGCGCAAAGCCTTCTGTTGCGCGCGGTACTCGGCGTCCTTCTGAGGATCGCGCGTTCCAATGGTGTTGGTGCCCTTGAACATCATGTGCTCAAAGAAATGGCTGATGCCAGTGATGCCTGGGCGCTCATTCACTGAGCCAACTTTGGCAAGCCAGCCAGCGGCGATCACGTTGGGTTGATCGGTGCGCGGGATCAATAGAAATTTCATGCCGTTTGGAAGCGTGAATTCCTGAACATCCACTTGCTGTGCCGAAGCGGTTGCGGCGGCGACAAGAAGTGACGCAAGAACGAGCAGTTGTCTCATGGAATGGTCCTTACTGAAAGTGATTAAATGTTGAAGAGAGTTAGGCGCCGAAATTGGCGGATTTGGATGATATACGGACTTTCAATTTGTTTAATTTCAGTTTCCTGCAAAAGATTCTTGGACAGAGAGCGTTGCGGGGGTACTATTTCTACATGCTGAAGACCCAAATAATGGTGGTGATTTTCATCCTTCTTGGATGGGTCGCTTCGGCGTCCGCCCAAGTTCGAGTTATGCATTTCAACATCGCTGGCTATCAAGGTGACGATGCCGCAATGAAAGGCGTTCTTGCCGCCATGCATGCCGACGACAAAATGGGTTGGGCGCAGCCAGTGGATATTTTTCTTTTCAATGAGGTCACTACGACCGCATTGCCAAAAATTCTTGCCGCAGTCAATGCAGTGGCTCCAGTTGGTACGACTTATGCGCAGGGAACCTATACCTCCGCAAGTGGTGAAACTTCTGCTTCAGGTGCGCAAGCCATGTTCTATCGCGCCGACACGCTCACAGAAGTTACCAGTGGCCACGCGGATATTTTCACTGGCGCAAGTCGCTATGGTGATCGTTGGTTGATGCAAATCAAGGGATACACATCCACCCTCTCTAAATTTTATGTCTATGGAATGCATTTGAAAGCCAGTTCGGGCAGCGCCAACGCCGCGTTGCGCGACACAGGCATGCAAGCCATTCGCGCAAACGCTGACGCGCTTGGCGTTGGCATTCCATGCATTTACACCGGTGACTTTAATTTCTACAGCAATGCTGAAGCGGCTTATGGAAGTTTGATTGCCGCGGGAAATGGTCAAGGCGTTGATCCTTATGGAAATGGAAATTGGACCGGTTCAACAAATGCCTGGAAACAAACGCAAGCTCCAATGGTTGTTGGTTACAACGGCATGGTTGGCGGCGGTTTGAACGATCGATTTGATTTCATCGTGCCAAGTCTTGGCGCCGCGGACGGTCGTGGTATTTCAGCCATGATGAGCACCATGCGCGCGCCTGGTAATGACGGCAATCACTACAACATTGACATTAATGCGGGAAATAACACGTATTACCCCACAGATATTAATCGTTCCAACATTCTCGCTGACAATTTAGGAATGGCCAGCGATCACATTGCGCAACTTCTTGAGTTTCAAGTACCAGCCAAAATGTCCGCGTCTTTAGTGAGCGCACCAACCCGTGTGATTAAAGGCGCGCTGGCTTCCATAGAAGTGAAAGTGCAAAATGTCGCTCCGTATTTCAACAGCACCGGCGTGGATCCATTGGTGTTCGCGGTGAATTGCACGGGCAGCGTCACTGGAACGGCATCGGGCACGGCGCCTTTGTTGCCAAGTTCAATCAGCAAATTTGTCACGCTCAATACAGCGACGGTTGGAGCCGTCACGGGTTCCGTGAATGTCACCAGCAGCAACGAGGCGGTTGAAACACCTTCCATTGCGCTTCCAGTTTCCGCGCAAGTGGTTCGTTCAAGCAATCCAACCCTCGATCCAGTCGCGGATGTGGATAGCGTGACGTTGCTGCTTGATACTCAACCCGATCTTGGTTCCGTCACCGTTGACGCGGGCGTGCGCAATTATCTATACGACAGCAATCAATCCAAGTTGGATATTGACAGTGTTTCATTCACTGGAACTGCGGCTAGCCGACTTTCACTTGCAAGTGGTCTGGGCGCAAACTTAACAACGGGCACGCGCACGCTTCGCTTTGCATTCAACACAGCGGGTCTTACGCCAGGTTCCTACTCCGCGGTCGCCACCGTGCGCACCAGTGATGAGGACATTCTTGGCGCCGCATCTCGAAACATCACTGTGAACTTTGACATTGCTGTTGGCTCTGGCGTCTTTGGCGATGTCACGGGTGACGGCATCGTGGATAGCGGAGATGTCAGCTCGGTTCTGCTGGATTTCGGTCCTTGTGATGGCTGCATCACGGATCTAGATCAGAGCGGGGTCGTGGATTCAGCCGATATCAGTATTGTCCTTTTAGAAATTTCTTAATGCATGACGGGTGATGCCTTTGGGTGCATTTTTGATGCGAGCCATGTAGTTAACAACCGTGCTTGGATTGTTCGTGGCCCATCAAGTCTCGCCGCGGCGCTTAACAATTTCCAAATAAAATCCACATTATGAATTGACCAAACCTAAATGGTATTGGTTGTGTTTGGATGCACAATTCTTCAATCGCCCAACCTTTGGGTGAAGCTCGAAACATCAAAGGATCATCCATGAAAATTTCAAAAATCGTTCTTGCTCTCTCCATGAGTTTCGCCTCGCACGTCTTTGCGGGCGGACTGATTATGAATGAGTACAACGCGGTAGGTTCCACCAAGTATCTCACCGAGGTGATTGGTGATCCCAGCAAGGGCGTTGACTCGTACTTTGGGAGAGTGCTTGGCAATGGCGGCAACTGGGTTGAGTTTGTTGTGACACAAGATCATTTGGATCTCCGTGGGTACCAGTTGCGCTGGGCGGAAACTTTAAACACCGCAACCAACGGAACGGATCTGTGGTACGGCAACGGCGCAGTTGAACAAGGGATTGTTACTTTCTCCAACAACGCAGTTTGGAGCGACATGCGCGCTGGAACCATTCTCACTGTGTGCGAGTTTGACGCGTCCAACACAGCCGGCGCTAAGAATGACGACTTCACATTTGATCCATGCAATGGCGACTGGTGGATCAACGCCCACACGTTTAATAATCCGACATACTTCACAACCACCACCAACAAAACCCTTGATGTTCCCGGCAATTTCAGCGTGGGTAACAACGGGTGGTTCATGGAAATACGCGACAAGAACAATGGTCTTGTGACGGCGGGTTGTGGCGAAGGCGGGCCGTTGTACGGTGGTAGCGGCGTTAGCAGCACGGAGGTTGGCAAGCTGGAGGATCAAGCTTCAGCAGATATCACCAATGCCTCATATGACGACGGTGACAACTCCTCATTTGGCTCACCTAATTCTTGGAAGGATACGATCTTTGTGACCTGCAAGGTGCATCAGGATTTCACCGCTCTGCGCGCCCCAGTCATTGCCGAGTGCGCTTCATGCACGCCGATTTTCTTGAATGAATATAACGCCGTGATTTCCACTGGTTACTTAAACGGCGGCACCGCAACTGTTGATGCCAATGGTGGCGCGTCTGTTGACACACACTTTGGACGAGTGCTTGGCAACGGCGGCAACTGGATGGAACTTGTTGTGGTGACTGACAAATTAGATCTGCGTGGATGGACACTTTCTTGGCGTCAAGTTGTTGTTGGTGGAACTTCAGGAACCATCACCTTTGGTGATGCAAGCGGACTCGCCGCTATTCCCTCAGGAACAATTCTGACCATCATTGAGCACAATGCGGCGGCTGGTGGAATGGACACCGATCTCACGGTGAACATTGCAGGCGGCGATCGCTGGATGAACATTTACAGTGGCGACACGAATGTGATCGCGGCCACCACAAGCACCAAACCCGCCGCAGGATTTGGCTCATTCTCAACCAGCAACGATGAGTGGGAACTCACCATTAAAGACGCAAGTGGAACAGTGGTTGCCGGTCCATTTGGTGAAGGCTCTGTGGGATATTTCCTAGGCAGCGTTGGCACCGATGATGTCTGCCGCCTGGAGGAAAATCCAAGCACGCATATTTCTCAAGTCAGCGACTTTGATGACACCGCGCGCTTCAGCACTTTCGGCGCGCCAAACCAATGGGCGCAGTGCCCCGATGACAGCGTTGTGATTTCACAAGATTTCTCAGCGCTTGGCGATGGCGTGTGCCAAATGTTCGCCGCGGAGGATTTGGATCACAGCGGAACGATTGACTCGGGCGACGTATCTCTTTGTTTGTTGGAGTTTGGTCTCTGTGAGGATGCGTCACATTGTCCATCCGATCTTGATCAATCCGGATCTACTGACTCCGGTGATGTGTCCTTGATTCTTCTGGGCATGTGATGCATGTGGACAAGATGACTAACATGAAACCCAAATACCAAAAGCCCGCATTCACACTGGTTGAGTTGTTAGTTGTCATAGCCATTGTTGCGCTGTTGCTTGGATTGCTTATTCCTGGTTTGAACAATGTCCGTTCACGCGCCAAAGAAATGGTGAGTCAATCCAAGATGAAGCAGTGGGGCGTTGGGTATGTCAATTTCGCGTCGGAGCGCAAGGGCATGTTGCCTTGGGAAGGCGAAAAAGACGCCAATCTCATGCCGCGCAATTTTGCTGATAAACAGCGGTGGTGGGCGAATGTTGTTCCGCCTTATGTGGATCAACAACCCTACGCGGATTTGGCGCTTCCTGATCAAGGCGTGCCTGTGCCGCCTGATGGCAATTCAATTTTCATAGATCCCTCCGCGCAAATGCCATCGGCCTACAGCAGTGGACAAAGTGTGTTCAATGGCTGGACTATTCCAAATTCGAAACTGAAGTTTTATTTTAACTATGTGCCAAACTCAAA
>CAIUGT010000095.1 GCA_903898755.1 uncultured bacterium
CCGCGTGAGGCGTCCACCAATATCGCAGGCACATGGACATGGACGCATTGGCGCGGATTCGCCGCCATCACATTGGTGGCGGGGGGCAACTTGGCGTGCATGACATGTCCGTTGATCGCGCCGCGAACATTTCTTCGCCGCTTCATCACGCCGCGATTTCGTTGGCCGCGTGCGTTGAGCACGAAATGGTTGGCCGCGGTGTTGATCATGGCATGGTTGTTGAGTTATGAAATCTGGTCTCTGTGGGATTCCAGTTTTGCAACGGCATGGATTATTGCTGGATACTTTGTGGCCGTGACCGTTGTGGACTTGCTCTTTGAGGGCGCGACATTTTGCAAATGGTTGTGTCCCATCGGTCAATATCAAATGGCGCTCAGCGTGGCCAGCCCGCTGGAGGTTGGCATGCGCTTGGCTGATGTGTGTTCAAAATGCCAAACGCAAGATTGCCTGCGTGGAAACGCGGCGGCGCCAGGTTGCGGAACCGGCTTGTTTATGCCTAAAAAAGTGGGAAATTTGGATTGCACATTTTGCCTGGATTGCGTGTCCGCGTGTCCGCATGACAACATTGGTTTGCTCACGCGCGTGCCGTTCGTGGACATGACCCAAGATCGTTGGCGCTCAAGCATTGGAGTTCTCGCCAAACGCATGGACTTCATGGTGTTACTTGCGGTGATCGCGGTGGGTGGATTCGCCAACGCGATCGCAATGACCGAGCCCGCTCTCGCATTGGTGCAAAATTGTCGTGAATGGATGGGCGGCAACTTTCTGGCTGTCATGTGTGTCGTGGTTGCATCCATGATTGCTATCGCGTTGCCAATGGTGGTGGCTTCACTCATTGGGGCAACGTCGCAAGCCGATATTCGATTGCGCTTCTCGCATATGACATTGTCGCTCTTGCCACTATCGATTGCCATGTGGTTGGCGCACTTGGGATTTCACTTTGTCACCGGATTCCGCTCAGCTTTGCCACCACTGCAACGCGCGGCGCAAGACCTTGGCGTCAATGGATTGGGCTCCCCGCAATGGAGCGCTAATTGCTGCGCAATTATGCCTACGTGGCTTGTTCCCGTTCAATTGATCATATTGGGTGCTGGGTTGTTGGTGTCCTTGTCGCTCATGTGGTCGCGTGCGGAGCGATCAATTGAATCTGACGCACGCACTTCGCTTCCAACGCTGTTCGCGGTTGCAAGGCATGGCTTCATAGGCATGGTGGCTTCGTTGTGCTGGTGGGCGATTGGAGTCTGGATTGTCTTGCAACCAATGCAAATGCGGGGGTTGCTCAACTCATGAATTTCCGCGCCAACACAATGATTTTCTTGACTGTATGCATGTGCTCCATTACAGGCCACGCCAAAGCCGATGGTGGACAAGTGATCGCCACCGCAACGCTTGGTCAGGAGCATGCGGTCATGATGGTCAATCCATCGCCAGCCACGGTTGGAATTGTCACGGTGATTGTCAGAGTCAGCGCGGGGCTTCTACCAGCGCAATCTCATTTGATAGCGCATGGCGCTTCAAGTGATGCACCTATTCAATGCACGTTGAGCGATGATCCCGATGGGCTTGGTCAACGCGCCATGATTGAATGCTCTGAAGCATCAAGATGGACACTTTCTGCGGTTGTCACAACCCCTCTTGGAGAAATTCAATTGAAAGGTGAACTTCAAGTCGCGCCTCCGCCCGCAAAGTGGCAAAGCCAGTTGGCGTGGATTCTGGCTTGGGTTCCAATCGCTGGAATTCTTTTCATTCGACAAGTCGCCCGTCGGCATGCAAAGCATTACGATGCGTCTGTTGAACCATTTCTTCCAACACGAAACTCGTAGAGATCATCACCACACGTGACCCAACCGATTGACGGCGCATCATTAGCGGAACAATTGAAAAGCGACGCGCTTGAAGTGTTGTTGATTGATGGCTCTGGCCAAATCATTGCCATGAGCGCGAACGCGGCCAAGTATTTGGGGCGATCGCAACATGAATTAATTGGCAGGTCGCTCAGCGAAGTATTTCACGATGGAATTCATTTGGCGTTTCCTTGGCTTGATCAATTGGCGAAAGCGGGTTCACCGACTCCGCCATTGTTGTTGGATTTGGAGCATGCACAAGCTGAAATGGCTTCCATTCACATTGAAGCGATTTTGTATGCCATTGAATTTGGCGTTCGCTCCAAAGGTGAGACGGTGGCTGGACTGGCAATCCGTCCAAGCACGGGGGCGGTTGTTGAAAGCGAGTTGCTTACGGCTCAACGGCAAATTTTAGAGCTTGTCGCTCAGCGATCCACACTTGGACAAATACTTGGAGCGGTGGCGAAATTTTCCGAGAAGGTTCTTCCAAGTGAGGTGTTTTGTTTATTGACTCCAGTTTCTGAAGCGGGGGTTCTGGGGGAAGGACTGTGTCCGACCTTGCCCGGTGATATGCAAAATCTGCTTGGCCTGTTTGGAAAGTCAATCGATGCCGCGCCGGGATTAATGGCCATAGATACAGAAAAGATTGTTCTGGCCAATGATCTTGAGCAAGAGCCACGATGGAACAAGTATGCCCAGCGACTGCGCACGCACGGATTAGTTTCCGTGTGGAGTTTTCCAATCCATGATTCTCGCACGGAATTCGTGCGCGCTCTTCTTGAATTTTATTTGCCTGTTCGCCGCGGCCCCAATCGCTCGGAATTGAAAGTGATTGAAGAATTGTCAGAGTTGGTTCGATTGGCGATTAATTTGCATCAATTGCAATCGGATTTGGATGTGAGCGAATCCAGTTTGCGATCGACCGTGCAAGCCATTCCAATGCTTTTGTGGGAGACTGATCTTGAAGGCCGCTTCACTTCATGCGAGGGCAAAGTTCTTGATTTGATTGGCTTGCGTGTTGGCGAGGTGGTTGGTCATTTGGTCGGTGAAATTTTTTCTTCCGACATGAACGCAAAGATTTATCTGGAAAAAGCCCTCGCGGGTGACTCAGTCGCTGGTGAATTGACCGTTGGAGCCACGCAATTAATCCAGTCCGCCGGACCGCTGCGCAATCAATCGGGATCCATTATTGGCGCGCGTGGAGTGGCGCTTGATATCACGGCGCAACGGCTCGCCGAGGAGTCCGCGCAAGCGCAAGGCGATCTTCTCAAGACTGTCATTGACACCGCGCTTGACGCATTGGTGACCATTGATTCGGATGGAAGAATTGAATTATGGAACAAGCAGGCGGAGTTGCTGTTTGGATGGACGCACGAAGAAGTGCACGGCAAGCGACTTGATGAGACCATTATTCCGCCCACGCTTGTGAAGGCGCACCAAGATGGCATGCGCCGCTACCACGCCGAGGGCGTGGGGCCAATTTTAGGAAAGCGAATTGAAATCACCGCCATGAACCGCCAAGGGAATATTTTTCCTGTTGAGTTGGCCGTGAGTCCTCATGCTGGAAAATATGCTGGTGGTTTTAGCGCGTTCATCCGTGATATTTCCGATCGTCGTCGAAGCGATAACGCCGTAAAGACAAGCGAGGAACGTTTGAAGTTGGTCATTGAAGCCAGCAGCGATGGATTTTGGGATTACCGACTGGATGGCGCCGCAAGTGTTGTGAGCGATCGCTGCGTCACCATGCTTGGATACAAATCAGGCGAGGCGCCGTTGACAACGCCCGATGTGAATCCACTGATTCATCCAGATGACGCGCCAAGCGTGAAGCAGATTTGGGAGGCGCATTTAGCTGGAAAAACAATGCGTTATGAATCACAGCATCGCCGCCGAGCCAGTGATGGATCATGGCGTTGGATTTTTGACCGCGGAAAAGTTGTGGAACGCGCCGAGGATGGACAACCTGTCCGCATCACTGGAACACAAACCGATATCACTGAGCGTCGTGGACTTGAAGCCAGTTTAGGTGCCGCCGAACGTTTGGAATCCCTTGGTTTACTTGCCAGTGGATTTGCACAAGAACTGGACACCGTTCTGTCGATCATTCGGGCTCACGCGTCGCTGGCAAATATTGCAACGGGACTTCCAGCCAAGGCTGTTGAAAGTTTGGAGGTCATTCAATTGCAAGTCGCGCGTGCGAAAGCCATGAGTAGAAATCTCATTGTGCTCGGCGAAGGCGCTGATGTTGGCAAAGAGTCCAACATCCTTGTGGTCAGCGATGCTGTTCGTGAGGCCGTTCGATTGATCAGCCCCAACTTGCCGCGAACAATCTCAGTTGTATTGGAGGATCAGACGGACGGACGCGTGCGCGTGGCGATTGACTCAAGCCGCATGCAGCAGGCAATTTTGAATTTGCTCATGCGCTCAACTGAAGCACTGGCCAACAATGGATTGATCACGCTGCGCATTACTCAGGCGATTGGCGGGGCGGAACCGTTGGTGCGTGTCGAGTGCATTGATCAAGGCGAGCCATTGAACGCGGATCAGCAACAACATGCATTTGATGCGTTGGCCGCCGATGGATCGTTGCGCGGAAGAACCGCAATGGGGCTTGCCGCCGCCAAAAGATTTGCGGATTCGGCGGGCGGTCATGCCACTTTGTCAATTGGCGCAGAAGGAACTATTTTTTGCCTTTCGCTTCCCACTGTTGTGGATTCCTTTACTCGAGAAAGATGGCCAATTGTGTTGGCCGAAAATCATCCGTTGTTGCGGCCAATGTTGGTGGAGGCGTTGCAAGCCAACGGTCATCGCGTGAGCACTGTTGAAAACAATGTGGAATTGTTCGCGGCCGTCAAGCGAGCGGGCACGCGCTGCATTCTTATTCTTGATCAAGCCAGCGTGTTCGGTTCTCTTAGTGAAGTCCTTCAAGGCATTCAATCAAAAACGAAGTCCATGCCTCCAGTGATTTTGCTGACGGGTGTGGGCGCGAAAGAAATTGACACTGATTTTGTGGTTCATCGATTGCAGAAGCCATTTGTGCTTGAGGCACTGCTTGGCGAGATCGCCAAAATCTCCTCGCCGCATTCTTGATCAAGCTCGTTGTGAATGAAGACTCATTCAAGAGCGCCTTGCCAATGGCGTGTCGAGTAAACTTGTTTCAATGACACATGATTTGAATTCGATTTTAAATACGGAAAGTTTCCAAGCCCTGGCGAAAGAACGCTTAAGTCAAATGGCGTTCGATTATTACCGATCCGGCGCGTGGGGCGAGTGGACTTTGCAAGCCAACATTGACGCGTGGAAAAAAATCAGATTGCTGCCGCGTTCACTTGTTGATGTGTCGCATCGTAATTTGGCAATCGACCTGCTTGGCATGAACATGTCGTGTCCATTGTTGATCGCGCCCACCGCAATGCAGTGCATGGCCGATGCAGAGGGCGAAGTGGCCACGGCGCGAGCAGCGGCAAAAGCAGGCGTTCCAATGGTGCTTTCAAGTTTGTCCACGCGTTCCGTGGAGGATGTCGTCAACGCATCAAGCGCTGATGTGGTGATGCAAATTTATATCTCCAGCGACCGTGGTTTCACCAAGTCGCTTGCGCAACGCGCGCAGGCCGCGGGTTGCAAAGCGCTTATGGTGACGGTGGACACTCCAGTGTGGGGCGTGCGTGAGCGCGACATTCACAACGGCTTTCGTGTTCCAGATGGAATGTCGATTGTGAATTTGCAGCGACCTGGCCAACCAACGGGGCACTCTGGAAGTGGAATTGGCGCGGCGCTGGGTTGGACCATTGACGCGTCGTTGACATGGAAGGACCTAGATGTCATTCGCCAGGCCGTGCAGATTCCAATGATGGTCAAAGGAATTTTGCGCGCAGACGACGCTGGCCGCGCGTTTGACCAAGGCGCGGCGGCGGTGGTGGTGAGCAATCATGGCGGCAGGCAACTTGATGGCGCCGCACCAACGGCCGAAGCCTTGCCTGCGATTGTGCGCGCGGTCGCTGATCGTGGTCCAATTATTGTGGATGGTGGTATTCGCCGTGGCGTTGACATAGTGCGCGCGCTGGCCATGGGCGCAAGCGCCGTTCAAGTTGGCCGCCCGATTTTGTGGGGGCTTGCCGCTGGCGGTGAAGCGGGAGTGGATCGCGTGCTCAACATACTTGCGCAGGAATTTGACTTGGCCATGGCGCTTTCGGGTTGCGCAAATGTAAAGTCGATCACGGCGGATTTAATTTGCCAACAAGCGTGATCCGCGTCCGCAGCCTTGCCTGAAGCCAAAAAAGAAAAAGCCCACATCTTTGAAATGTAGGCTGTAAAAACAGGTTTTCAACGCGCCGAGTGCTTACTTCTCAATGAAATATTCCATACTCACCACGGCTTTCGCATTCTTCTTTATGGATGAAGTATCGCTGATGCCGTAGTCGGAGACGTCGGTTGAACCGTACGAGACAATTTGAAAAACACCTTGCGAAGCGTTGGCCAATGTTCCAACTTTGCTGCCAGAACTTTTCGCAAGCACTTGCGCGCGGTCATATCCATTTTGCGTGGCCTTCTCCAGCAACGTCATCTTCACGCTTTCAATGGCGCTGCAGGTGTAGGTTGGATTGGCTGACGCAATTTGAACTCCATCGCGCATCAAGTCAGAAGCCTTTCGTTGCAAGTCCCGGACCGCATCAACGCGCGATGAGGATACGGACACGGTTTGCGTTGCAACGTAGTAGTCAATTTTATTCAGCGTCACTCCCTTTTCATTCTTGATGTACACCGGCGTGACATTCAAGCCCGACATATTGATTTCGTCCGCTTGAAATTGGTTGGCCTTGATCAACGCTTGGACCTTGGTCATGGAGACATCGAGTTTGGAAAAACTTTCAGCCGAAGTGCTTCCACTGGCGGAAATGGTTCCACTCCAATGACCCATGTCTGAAACAAGCAACACTTCAGCCACGCCTTTGACATTGATGGTTAAGCGTCCCTTGCTGTAGGAGCCAATAGCGGTTCCAACAGCTTGCGATGACAGAACCACGCCTAATGCCAGCGTGGCCCCAAGGAAAAACATTCCCAAGCCGAAATTTTTGATGAGCGGGGGAAAACGAGAAATAAATGATGTGTTCATGCGCGCGGTCCTTGCGAAAGATTTTGAATGTTCAACAACCTTGTCGAACTGAGCGCAGCATATGAATGTTGTATTTGCAAGTAAAGAAAAATACCAGTATTTGTCGGCGGATTTATTTCAAGACATCATCGCGCTCGACGAGTCAGTCTGAGTCAGGCTTGGCGGGCGAAGGCATGTCAGCCAAGGGGAAACCCAAGCCGCCGTAGGTCCGGCGACGATGAGCAAAGTCCGACAGGGCGAGATCCAAGTCACGTTCACAGAAGTCTGGCCACAAGGTTTGCGTGACATGAAATTCCGCGTAGGAAATTTGCCACAATAGAAAATTACTCACGCGCATCTCGCCCGCCGTGCGAATCAAGAGGTCAGGATCAGGCAATCCCGCCGTGTACAAGTGGTCGCTCAGCATCCGCTCGTCAATTGATTCAGCTGAAATGGATCCATCTTTCACGCCGAGCGCGATGGTTTTGCAAGCGTCCATAATTTCAGTTCGCGCGCCGTAATTCAAAGCGAGGCAGAGGGTTAAGCCTTTGCAATGGGCCGTTGCGCGTTCCGTCTCATCAAGCAATTCAAGCACGTCCGCGTGCAAGCCTTCACGGCGACCAACGCGGCGAAAGCGAATGTCGTTGGCAAGCATGGTGGGTAATTCGCCCTTCAGATGCTCGCGCAAAAGTTGCATCAGCGCGGCCACTTCCGCTGGTGGACGTTTCCAATTCTCGCTTGAAAATGAATACAAAGTAAGCGCGGTCATGCCGCGCTTGGCGCATGCGGTGGTGATTTCACGCACGGTTTTGCTGCCAGCTTTGTGCCCAAACTCGCGCATCAAACCACGCGCTTTCGCCCATCGGCCGTTGCCATCCATAATGATGGCAATGTGCTTTGGAAGCATCGGCTGTGATTGTGAATCAGCAAAGGAAGCGGATGTTTGTGCCGTGGGCTGATTCATTGTGGAATGCTACGGCGCTTAAGTTCCTGCGGCGACCAATGTTTGAGTTCGCTCTGGACCAACGCCAACCATTTCAATAGGCACACCTAAATACGCCTCAATACGATCGAGATACTTGCAGGCATTGGTGGGAAGTTGCGCGCGATTTTCGGCATATTGAACATGCTCGGACCAACCTGGAAGGGTCTCATATTGCGCGGTAACACCCTCAAGCCGATGAGCGTCGGGAATGAATCGATCGGTTTCCTGGCCATTGGGCAAGCGGTACTTGGTGCAAATCTTCAATTCATCCACGCCGCTGAGAACGTCAAGCAATGTGCATGCAACGCCTGTTGCGCCGCAAACCATGACCGCGTATCGCACCGCGACTAGATCAAGCCAACCAACCCGACGCGGACGACCAGTTGTGGTTCCAAACTCACGGCCGCGCGTGCGAATGCCTTGGCCAACTTCATCCAGCAACTCGGTTGGAAACGGACCCGCGCCAACGCGCGACGTGTAGGCCTTCATAATTCCAAGCACGCGGTGAATTTTGCTGCCAGGCATGCCAGTGCCGGCGGGAATTCCAAGCGTGGAGCAATTGCTGCTGGTGACAAATGGATAGGTGCCGTGATCAATGTCGAGCAAGCACGCGTTGGCGCCTTCGAACAAAATTCTTTTGCCAGCTTTCACCGCGTCGTGCAATCCGTAGACGGTGTCCTTGATGTGCGGGCGCAAAGCTTCACCGGCTTTTGCAAAGCGCTCGGCCAAAGCATCGGGATCAAGTGGCGGAGCCTTCACGCCAAGCGCCTGTAATTCCTTGGTGCGCAAACGGCAAATCACGCGCAAGCGTTCCTGCAAATATTGCGCGTCCAGCAAATCGCCCATGCGGATCGCGGTGGAGCGGTTGATCTTGTCGCCGTAGGCCGGACCAATGCCGCGGCGAGTTGTTCCAATGGCCAAACTTCCCGCGTCGTGCTCGGTAACGCTGGCTAAATATTCCTCAAGCGCCGCATCTTGCTCCTTGTGATAGGGAAGCACCGCGTGCGCGCGATCGCTGACGTGCAAATTGTCCGCCACGCGCACGCCACGTTTGCGCAGGCCGTCGATTTCCTCCAGCAATTTTTCTGGATCAACCACCACGCCGTTTCCAATGACGCATGATTTGTCCGCGTGCAAAATTCCGCTGGGCACCAAATGCAGCGCGTAGCGTTCCTTGTCCACCACCACGCTGTGGCCGGCGTTGGCGCCGCCGTTGTAGCGCACAATCACATCGTGTTGCGATGTCAACAGGTCGACAATCTTGCCCTTGCCTTCGTCACCCCATTGCAAACCAACAACGGCTGTATTTTTTATTTCTTTCACGGTGTGATCCTACGGGATGGGCTTGGCGATTTGTATCGTGATTGCAGGCAAAATGAGGCTGTTCATAGGATACTGCTGATTGAAACGCCGACTTTCAGTCTTGAAGCATTTTGCGCGCAATTGACATTTTATGTCCGCACGCTGTGATCGTCTTTTTTGAAATTCGTCATTTCCACCCAAGCGTCTATTGTGCGCATTGTGAAAGTCACCGACGCCACAACATCGTTACCCATGGCTCCAACCAACGCGGCGTTGCCCGTGGAGTTAGGCGCCCAGTTGCCAGCCGACGGCGCGTGTGGCGACGGCATGTATGTTCACGTTCCATTTTGCCGCCACAAATGTCATTACTGCGATTTCTATTCTTTCGTCGACGCGCAAGATCGCCAGGAAGTTTTTGTGGAGCGCATGGAAAATGAATTGCAGCAGTGGGCGCGCTTGCAGCGTGGTGAATTGCAAACACTTTTTGTTGGCGGCGGAACTCCAACCATGTTGCGACCCGAGTTGCTTGATCGAATGTTGTCGGCCATCCGCGGCATATTGAAGTGGCGCGCTGGCGCCGAGTGGACCGTGGAGGCGAATCCCGAAACGGTCAGTGAAGAGATTGCCGCGGTGCTGGCCAAACATTGTGTCACGCGT
Source organism: uncultured bacterium (assembly GCA_903898755.1). Classification (GTDB taxonomy): domain Bacteria; phylum Planctomycetota; class Phycisphaerae; order Phycisphaerales; family SM1A02; genus SYAC01. The sequence goes on from CAIUGT010000095.1 coordinate 9,881, forward strand.
GTTTCGCTGGGCGCGCAAAGTTTCCAACCAGAATTGCTCGCGGCGTTGGAGCGCACGCATGATCCAGCATCGGTTGGACGCGCCGTGGGGCGCCTGCGTCAAGCGGGTATCAAGGCCATTAATCTGGATTTAATTTATGCCGTGCCTGGCGCCACGATTGATTTGTGGCGGCGCGATCTTGCGGCCACTTTAGAGTTGAACCCAGAGCACATGTCGTGTTATGGCTTGATGTATGAATCCAACACGCCGCTCGGAGTGCGCCATAAACGTGGCGAAGTGAAGGCGATTGGCGAGGATTTAGAAGTTGAAATGCACGAACTTGCGGCGCGCATGTTGGGCGACGCGGGCTACCAACATTATGAAATTTCAAATTGGGCCAAGCCTGGTCATCAATGTCGGCACAACATTTTGTATTGGAACAATTGCAATTGGTTCGCCGCGGGTCCTGCGGCAAGCGGCCATGTGGATGGACTGCGTTGGCGCAATGTGCCGCGGTTGTCGGATTGGCTAGAGACCAGCGGCTTTGCGCCCGTGCAAGATGTGGAGCGACTTGATGTTGACGGTCAAGTGGGCGAGACCTTCATGATGGGTTTGCGATTGCTTGAAGGCATGTCCAGCGAACGCGTTCAGGAATTGCTGTCCAAAGGCACGCGCGCAACCGTGCGCCGAATTGCCATCGCCAAATTCCGCGCGGATGGTTTGCTAGAGGAAGTGAATGCTCGGCTTCGCTTGACTGTTCGTGGCCGCATGTTGGCCAGCGAAGTCGCCATTGCGTTGTTGTGAATCAAGTTTTGTTGAGCACTTCAATCAAGCGCGATTCATCGATTTCATTCACCCAAATCACGGCCGACAACGAACCGCCAATGGTCAGGCTTTGAATGGATTCAATGTTTATACCCACGCTAGCAATGGAGTCCAAGCGTGAAACAAAGCTTCCGCTTTGGGAGTTATCGTTGATTAAGAAAGCCGAGGTCTCGGTGAACGGCATTTCCGCGTCGCGCGCAAATGCGCGGAATTGGTCGGAACTCTCTGGAATGCAATGAAATCCAACGGAAGCGCGTCCAATCACGGGGCCCCACATTCCAATCATTTCAACATCCGCTTGGCGCAATTGCGTGCACAGCCTTGCAAGCTCGCCTGGTCTGTGTGACAAACGCAAAACGAAATCGGTGACTCGGGACCATTCAATCATGTCGCAATAGTAACCATCCTTTTTAAACCTTCGCAGCGATTTACATTTCACCGTACTCTTCGCCTCATGATTGGTCTTACACGATTGCTTGAAGGTTCCATTGATTACGCGGGTTTATTTCCGCCCGCCTCGTACTCCATGGAGAAAACGGTTGAGATGTTTGCCAAGCACCGCGAGACTCCCGAGCGCTGGTTGCTTTCGCGCATTGTGATTCCCGCAAAGCGACTTTCCGAGTTTGAAAAATTCGCCGCGCCGTTGTGGCCCAAGTCCACCACGGACAACAACGATCAAATGTGGCGCGTGACGGCGCTTGTCTCTTCGCTTGATGATCCAGAACTTGAGCGCGACCTTGAGCAAATCGACGAGTTCAACACCTTCTACAAGAAGAAGGGCGGAACACCAGTTCACATCGAGGCCATTGAAACCAAGGCCACCGATAGCGAAATGATTTCCGAGTTGATTGAATTGATCCCCGACGAATACGAAGCGTGGGTGGAAATTCCTTGGGACAAGGATCCCCGCGGCATGATCGCGGCGCTTGGGGGTTATGACGTTGGCGCCAAAATTCGCACGGGTGGAATGACGGCGAATGCGCATCCAACAGCGGAAGCGTTGGCTGTTTTCATTGAGGCCGCGGCCGCAACCAAAGCGCTCTTCAAGGCGACGGCGGGCTTGCATCATCCGGCGCGCAACATGTCCACAACGTTGGGCTGCGAGCAATTTGGTTTCTTCAACGTGTTTGTTGGCGCATGTTTGGCATTTCATGATTTGGCCAAGGGCGAAAAGTTGGTCAAGGTTCTCAGCGAAAGCGATGAAAAACAATTTGTGTTCAGCGCCGAAGGTTTGAAGTACAAGGACTATCGCTTGACGCTGAAACAAATCATGGAGGCGCGCAAGAAATTCATCCGCTCCTTTGGCAGTTGCTCTTTCGACGAGCCAGTCGCCGATCTCAACCGACTTGGCTTGATTCGTCTTGGGGAGACGGCTTCATGAAATCCAGTTGGGTTGTGTCGGCGCAAGCATCAGAGTGCGACTTTCCATTGGCAAATTTGCCGTGGGGTTGTTTCACGCGCGTGGACCGCGCGGGCGGCGCTCGTATTGGTGTTGCCATTGGCGATCAGGTGTTTGATGTGCGCGAGGCGCTTGGTCACGGATTTTTGAGCGCGTTGCCCGCGAGTGTTCAAGCGGCGCTGCGTTGCGATTCGCTAAACGAATTCATGAACTTGGGAAACGCCGCATGGAAAGCGGCGCGCGCGGAAATGACAAAACTGTTGTCCAGCGAAGAACGCGCCTTGCAGGCTCACAACAAGGTCGCCGACATTGTTGTGCCCGCCAAGAACGTGGCCATGTTGTTGCCCGCCAAAATTGGCGATTACACCGACTTTTACGCCAGTATTCACCACGCCACCAACGTTGGAAAAATGTTTCGTCCCGACAATCCGCTGCTTCCAAATTGGCGACACTTGCCCGTTGGCTATCACGGTCGAGGCAGTTCCATTGTGGTTAGTGGCGTTGATATTCGCCGACCCATGGGTCAAACTTCCGCGACCGACGATGGTCCGCCAACATTTGGCGCCGTTCGTCTTCTGGATTATGAACTTGAAGTCGGCGTGTATGTGGGCAAGGGCAACGCCATGGGCGAGCGTATTGACATTGCACATTCGCGCGAGCATTTGTTCGGCGTGTGCTTGCTCAATGATTGGAGCGCGCGCGATGTGCAGAAGTGGGAGTATCAACCGCTTGGTCCATTCAACGCCAAGAATTTTGCCAGCACCGTTTCGCCGTGGATTGTCACGCTTGACGCTATTGAGCCATGGTTTGAACGCGGACCTGTTCGCGAGGCCGACGCGCCCGCGAACTTGCCGTACTTGGTGTGGAAGGACGACTTCACATTTGATTTGCAATTGTCGGTGTCTATTGTGAGCGCCTCCATGCGCGAGAAAAATATCGCGCCATTTGAAATCAGCCGCGGTTCCTACCGCGATATGTACTGGACACTTTCACAAATGTTGGCGCACCACACCTCCACGGGTTGCCCCATGAACGCGGGGGATCTCATGGGCAGCGGAACGGTCAGTGGCACAACGCCAGACAGCCGTGGCAGCATGTTGGAGCGCACGTGGCGCGGAACGGAACCACTTCAATTACCTGATGGAAGCAGCCGAAAATTCATTGATGACGGCGATGAAATTATTATTCGTGGTTGGCTGCCCGCCAAAGGAAATCTGCCACGCATTGGCTTGGGTGAATGTCGCGGGCGAATTCTTGCGGCGAAATAAATACGCGCTTGAAATCACTCAGCGCAAATAACTTTTTAACTTTGCGTGATCAAGCGTGATGGTGTCGCCAGCCTTCACGCCCAACTTGGTGAATTCGCCAGGCGGCAACTCAATGGCGTACAAGCCTTCGGCCGCCGCTGGATAGTGTTTCAAGCGCGCTTTGTACGCTTCTTCGGTTTCGGTTGGAGCGCGCAGTGGTTCAGCTTTCATGGTGTCAATAGACACTACTTTTCCAGAGCGCGTGACATAGGCAATATCCATGTCAGTCAAGCAGTCGTACATCCAAAAACTCAGCATGTCGGACACTTTGAACACAAAGATCATGCCGGTTCCGGCGGGAACCGAGGCGCGCTTGCCCAGTCCACGTGTGCGACTTGGCGCGTCGGCGGCAACCTCCAACTCAAATTTCTTGCCGCCAATAGTCACGGTCTCAAGTGGCAATCCCGACGGCGCTTTACGCACGGCGGTCTTGTTGGACGCGGTCGCAGAGGTGTCTTGCGCGGAATTATTCAACGCAACAAATCCCACAACACTGGCCAACATCAGAACAATGATTCCAAGTTTGATTGACATTTTCATGATGTGAATTCCAGTCTGAAGACAATGTTGAATCCCGAATTTCGGTGGTTTATTCCCACGTATTCGCACTTTTAGGTCCTTGTGGTTTCGCATCTTTTGCGGCTGGAGCGGCGGGCACAATTTCATCTTCCCAACTATTTGGATACGCCAAATCATCAAGACCCAGGGCGGCTTGCGTTGGAAACAGCGGACGGAATGTGTCGCACATGACGGCCAGTTCATCAGTCACCGTGGCGCCAATGCTTTTCTCAATTGTTCCTGGATGCGGTCCATGCGGAATGCCTTGCGGATGCAAAGTCATGGAAGAAACTTCAATGCCTCGGCGCGCCTTGTAGTTGCCGTGCACGTAATACAACACTTCATCCGAATCCAAATTGGAATGGTTGTACGGAAGAACAATGGCCTGCGGATGGAAATCAAGCAGACGCGGACAGAACGAGCAGATCACAAAGTTGTGGCCTTCAAATGTTTGGTGCGTTGGCGGCGGCATGTGATGCTTGGCCACAATGGGACTGAAGTCGTCAATGTTGAACGCGTATGGGTAATAGCAACCGTCCCAACCAACCACGTCGCATGGATGATGCTTGTAGTAGTAGCGATGCACTTGGTCGCGGCTCTTAATACGAACTTCAAACTTGCCGGTTTCGTTAAAGTGCAGCGGTTCTTGCGGCAGGCGCAAGTCGCGCTCGCAGTAGGGAGCGTGCTCCAAAAATTGCGCGGTGGTTTTTGACAAGTAGCGCGGCGGCGGCAGAATATGGCTGCCATTTGCAGTTTCAAATCCAATGAAGCGCGCGTCGGGTTCGCCAGCCGCTGGCTTATTGAATGTCATTTTGTAAATCACGCCCTTAGGAATGATCAAGTAATCGCGCGGACCAAATTTCAGCGTTCCAAAAGTTGTCTCCAGCGTTCCGCTTCCAAAGTGAATGAACAAACATTCATCGGCCTGGCCATTCTTGAAGTGGTAGGGCATTGTTTCTGCGGGAACGCATGAGAACATTTCAACATCGCTATTTCCAAACAGCACAACGCGGCCCGTGATTGGATCGCCCTTTGGTTTCATGCCTGCAGTCTTAATGTGGCGCATGCGCATGACGGATTGCTCCACATACACGGGCTTGGTTTCATAGAGTGGCTCCCATCCAATCACCTGCGTGGGCGGATGAATGTGGTAGAGCGTGCTCGTTGGCCCAACAAACCCCTCGGTGCCGAAGACTTCTTCGGAGTAGAGCGCGCCGTCGGGTCGGCGAAATTGAATGTGTCGCTTCGGGGGAAGTTTGCCCATGCTTGTGTAGTACGCCATGGCAAGAGTGTACGAAACTGTGGCGAATCGTTGCAGGTGTTACTCTGCGTTCATGAACGATTGCGCGACAACCCACAACACTCCGCCCACGGTGCTGCATGAAACCAAGGAGTGGCTGGTTGTGAATAAACCAGCGGGTTGGCACAGTGTTTCACGCCAAGTTGACAAGGGTGAGAGTGACGCCGCAGAGCAGGGCGAGCGGGTTCATGCCGCGCATAACCAAGTTAAAAAAAGCCAAGCTGAGATAAGCAAAACTGATCACGACCAAAGCGTGCAAGCGTGGCGTGAGCGTAAAGAGCCATCTGCACGCAGCATTCCGGAGGCTGGTTTGTGCCATCGGCTTGATCAGGGAACTTCCGGATGCTTGCTGATTGCAAAAACGTTGGAAGCGCATGAACGCCTGCGCACGGCCATGGGCGGCGCCGACGGAGCGATTGCCAAAACATATTTGGCGTTGGTCAAAGGCGGCTTGGACAAGGAAGGAAATTTCCGTCTGCACTTTGAGGGCC
>CAIUGT010000096.1 GCA_903898755.1 uncultured bacterium
AGACAACGCGCCGCAAAATCCGACGCCCGCCGCGAAAGATGCGGCGTCGACAACTGCGGGTTCAACAACGCCTGCCACAGGTGCAACCAAGCCCGCCACCTCTGCGCCAAAGTCGCAGCGCAAATCAATGCCGGTTGCGCCGCCGCCTGGCCACAAAAAAATTCTTGGCCGCATCTTTGGAATTTCCATGGTGGCTGCGGCGCTTCTCCTTTCGTTTCTCACTTGGTGGGAACTGGACATTCGTCCGCGCACCGATGACGCCTACTTGCGCGCCAACATTGTTGGTATTGCCGCGAACGTGTCGGGCTACATCACCGAGTTGAACGTGGTGGACAATCAAAAAGTGAATGTGGGCGATTTACTTTTTCGCGTTGATGTTCGCCCCTATCAAGCTGAACTTGATCTGGCGATTGCCAGCCTTGGACTTGTTGATCTTGAAATCATCGCGCTGAAAGACGCCATTGTGCAACGCGATGCCGACATTGTGAGCGCGGAAGCCAAGGCCCTGTACGACGTGCAATTTCTAGCGCGCATGGAGCCCCTGTTGCCGCGCCAATTTGTAACGCCTGATCAAATCGACGCGGCCAAAAGAAATGTGCGCGCATCGGATGCGATGGTGCAACAAGCCAAAGCCGCGGCATCGCAAGCGCGCGCAAATCTTGGTCAATTGGGCGACATCAATGTGCGCCGCCAAAAAGCGCAGGCGAATGTTGTGGAGAAGCAATTGAATGTTGGCTACTGCGAAGTGCGCTCATCTGTCGCGGGCTACGTGACCAACTTTAATACTTCGGTTGGACAGTTCGCGCAGATTGGCATGCAAGTGTTCGCGCTGGTGGACACATCCAATTGGTATTTGCTTGCCAATTATCAAGAAACAGATTTGCGCGGCATTGAGCCTGGCATGGCGGTTGAAGTTTATTTAATGGCGTATCCAGGCGTGCGATTTCATGGCGTGGTGCAGGGCGTTGGATGGGCGCTGTTTGACCCAAATCAGGGAAGCAATGGCGTGTTGCCAACGGTTTCGCCAACACTGGATTGGGTGCGATTGGCGCAGCGATTTCCTGTGCGAATTGTCATGGACGCTTCGCAAGACGCGCATCCGTATCGCATGGGTGCGACTGCGACGGCCATTGTTGAAACGCGTCAGCGCAGACAGGTTCCAGATATTTTGAAGCCGCTTGTTCCCGACGCGCTTGAAAGTTGGCTTGAAACGCTGGCTGTTCCCGCGCCCGCATCGCCCGATTCACCTGGCCGCGGAAATGCGGAGCCACTCATTGTTCCTACGCCAAATAGTTCAGCGCCAGTTGCGACACCAACCGCCGCGCCCGCTACGCCAAACCCATAAGCGTTGGCGCATTCATTGGCATGGCGTGTAGTTGTGTGAATACGTCGCAGGCGTACGCAATTTCGTCGCTTTTGCGCCGCATCCACAGCACAATTTCAGAATCACCTTCCACGTGTGGTGGCAACGGGGCAAGTTGCACATTGTGCGCGCCGCGCAACGCACTGGCACAAAGTCGTAAATTGTCCGCAAAAACAAGCGCGGTTGGAATCGCCTCGGCTGGCATGGGCTTCTCGCCCACTTCCGCAACAAGCATGAGCAAAATTTCATTGCACAGTTTTTCCGCCAATGACAACGCACGCAACTGCAACTGGCAACACATGGCGCTGCAATGCATTTCTAATTGCAGATTGTTGTGAAACGACATGTATTTGGAAATGTCCTCATCAAGATGAATGCGCGCGTCATCAAATTGGGAAATAGAGAGTGGCTTTACGGCGGCGCCCTCAACAACTCCCGCGATGGATTCAACCGTGGATGCCAAACATGGAAGCAACTCGTCCCCGGCGCGCACGGGCCACAGCAATCGATACACAACAAATGTCACGAACACGCCCATCATGACGGCGAGTGAAAAATTCATGGTCGGATACAAGCTAATGCTTGGTTCGCTCAATTGCAGTAACGAGAAGTCAAACACAATCATAATTTGCAGCGCCGGCACGCTAACGCGCGGCGCGCCGTGCATGACATACCCCATGACAAAAAGAACAGTCATGAACATCAATAGAAAACCCGGAATAGTTGTAATGAGGGGCACAATAAAAATAACGGCGCAAACAGAAAGCGCGAAACCCATGACCACGCCCGCCGCCCGCAAGCCGCCAATGAGCAGCGTGCCGCCGAATGTGGCTTGCACCACCAGCATGACCGTCTCCACGCAACCAATGCCCTGGTCCCAATTCAGGGCAATGCAAAAGATGGCGCAGATC